>JANYHX010000154.1 GCA_025362155.1 Gallionella sp.
CCCGACCAATATTCCATTTCGCTCGCATTGGGGAGTTTAAAATTGCCCACAATATGCGGCGTAATGGACAGCACAATTTCGGTTTTCGATTTATTGCCGTTATCGCTGGAGAATAGATGCCCCAGCAATGGTATCTGCCCCAAGGCAGGTACCTTGTCTACAGTGCTTTTGTCCTCGTCCCGAATCAAACCGCCAAGAATCTGCGTCTCTCCGTCACGAAGGCGCAAAATTGTTGAAGCATTACGCGTCCCCACCCGGAACACCTGTGAGCCGGAGCTGTTATTTACCGCCAAGCCCAGAGAGCTGACTTCCAAGCCAATTTTTATAGAAACTTCATTGTCCAAATGTATCTCGGGTTCCACCTCCAATTTCAAACCCACATCCTGATAGGTGACGGTACCCGTTACCACTGGCGCTCCGGTAGTAGTCGGGGTGACCGTGTTGGTAATCATGGGCACACGTTCACCGATCATGATTTTAGCCTTTTCGCGGTTGCGTACGCGCAGGCGCGGGCTGGAAAGAAGATTGGCGTCACTGTCCTGAAGCATCGCGTTCAGCGTAATGGAGGGTATCGGACTGATACCGATATTTGATCCATTTATTCTTCGCAAACTATCCAGCGTCAGTTGGGTAATTGTTGTGGTTGTTCCAGACGAATTGGTGGGACCAGGTACCAAACTCGTAATGGGGGATAAGGAAATTTGGTCGGGGAATTTAATGCCCAGGTCACTCAGGCGTGAACTGCTGATCTCCAGCACCTCGACCTCCAGCATCACCTCCGGATCGGCGATGTCCTGATCGGCAATCATTTTTTCTGCCAGGTGTATCGCCGCAGGGGTATCTCTCATCACCAGAGAATTGGTTTTTTCGTGGACAAAAATATCCTTGGTTTTCAATAAAGTTTTAATCATCGTCAACATTTGCTTGGGATCGGCATTGGTGAGATGGAAGCTGCGAATCTTGAGGTCTTGGAAATCCTTGTTTTTCGCCGCTGTATCCGGGTATATATAAACCGTGTTGTCGCTGAGAATTTTTTTCTCGAGTTGACTTTGCATCAGTATCAAATCAATCGCATCTTCAACCGAAACATCTTTTACAAAAATTGATGTTTTAAGGTCTGCCCTGACGTCTTTATCCAGCAACACATTGATGCCGCTGGTACGCGACAGCGCTTCAAACACCATTTTTATATTGGCATCACGGAACTGCAAGCTGATTGGTTTTTTGAATTTTCCTGTCAAGGATGGCTCTGCCATCTGTATTTTGGTTGCTTGCTCGTCTATTTGACGCTGCAGCATCACCGCCTGGCCTTGCCTCGGGTTCTCCAGCAATACCGGCCTGAGCGCAGACTGTGCCGCTTCCAGATCACCCTTGGTGAAAAAACCGCGCGCTTCCTCGATCATCGCAGCGTGACGCCTATCCATAGCCAGTGTTTCAAGGGCTATTTTAGCAGTGCGATTGTCTGGGTCAATTTTTAGAACGCGTTCAAAAATGGCTTGCGCCGCATCCAGATGCCCGACCGCTCGTTCTCCTGATGCACTGGCCAACAAACGGTTGGTAATCTGTCCTTTGCTGCGCAACAAATCGGTGCGATAGGACAAATTATCCGGTTCGGCCTCACTGGCTTGGCGCAGCTTTATCAGGCCTTCTTCAATATGACCCTCTTGCACTAGCGTCATCCCGCTGCTATGCAGTCTCTGCCCCGCACAACCCGTCAGTATTACCGCTACCAATAATATAAACGCAGTTTGCCACCTGGGATTCGATTCAAATATCAACATATCGTCATTCCTCAGATTTAAAGTTAGGTATTGCAGGAGATTCTTTTCTTTTTTCATAATGCGTCTCCGGTGCGCAGGGACTGTTCAATATTCAATGGCAGATAAGTCAGGTTTACCATGCCCGCCGTTAATTTTTCGACACGATAAGTATTTTCAATAATGTCGCCTTCACTCACGGTATAAACGCGATCACCTTTTGAGAGAATGATAATCCGCGACGCTGAATCCCCATAACGACCCAGATAGGTAAAGGGTAGCGGAGGCGCTGTCGGAACAGGAATTGGCGGCGGTGGAGGCGGGGGGGGCGGCTTAACATAGCGTGGCGGAGGCGGTGGGACGTACCAGGAAGTAGCGTTAAAAACATCGCCGACTATTTTCTTCTCCTGTTGCCGTTTTTCCAGCCTGTCTAAACGTTCCAGTTCCACACGTCCCACTTCCCCTCGTCCTGCTACAGAGGATCGTGGCTTGCCTGAATTTGATGCATTGGTTTGGGAAGGCTTATCCCCTCGCGCTATTTTTGTCCCATCATCCTCATTGTCGGAAGGCGCCATGATGACCAGAGCCGCAGTCACTATGCCTATAAAAGCCCAGTGTAATCGTCCCAGCTTCATGATTCCTGCACCAGATAAAGCACCAATTTAACTTTGGCTTTAACGGCTGACTCAATAATTTTATTGCGCTCGAATTGCACGTTTTCCAACGCCATAATTGGAATTTCTGTGCTCAGAGAGGCAAGAAACTTCCGTATTTGCTGGTACTTCCCATGTACCGGCAACGTAATTCTAAAACGCATCAACCGCCCGGCCTTATCTCGCGTAACCTGGTATCCGCCTTCATTCAAGTTAAGGCCATTTTTTTCAGCTACCACTACCAGTTTTTCTAACCATTCAGGTGAATTTTTTTCAGTGGGGAAAAATTTATAAAACTTTACCAACTGTTCGCTGGGCGTACCCTCCCCGCGATGAGTACTGGCATTCAAAAGTTGCTCGCCCGCTAATGCAACCCTGCGTTGTGCCTCTGCCAACCGGGTTTGCAGAGGGCGTATGGTCGATAAATATAATGTCAGGCAGATCGCCAACAAGCTGATGCCAACGATTCCCGGCCAACCCAACAGCGGTAACCAATGGCGCAACTGCCAACGCAATTGGGCACTTAACGACATCGCTGGCACCCCTACATCATTACGCACAGCAAATGGGGAAATGCCACGCAACCACGCAGCTGATTTAAGCATCATGGCTTTTCCCGCCAGGTCGCCAAAATTGAAAAGCGCACCGGCTTGTCAGAAGTCCGCTGCTGAACCTGATGGCTTTGCAAATAAATTGCGCCAAACACGGGCTGTTCCTGCAAGCGCGTAATGTAGTTCATCAGCGCTTTAAAATTTTTGGATTCCCCGCTAATTTTTACTTGACGGCTTTCCACATTCGGCTCTAAGGCCAACAAAGTGACGGTATTGCCGCCAGCAAATTCGAGTGCCTGAAATAATTCTTCCCAAGGCACACTGAGCTGGCGCAACACATCGTTGGCATTGCTTACTTCCTGCGCCAACTCGGCGGTTCCGCGTTTAGTGGAACGTCCCGCTGTCATTCCCTCTTGAGGCCGCTCCAACCTGGCTTCCCAACTATCAACCTGGCCGCTCAATTTCAAATAGTAAGTAGCGGTCAGAATCAAAGCGATGATTGCCAGAGCAAGCAATGCCGCGCCCGACCCGGAGATAGGCGGATTGGGTTGGTAGTCCAGGCGCAATTCACTCATTTGGTCATCCACACAGGGCCATGGCAAAACGCTCATCATATTCAGGTAAAAAACTGGGGCGAATGACTGGCGCCAGCATGCTGATTTTCCATTGCGTGCTCTGGGGTAAAACAGCCGCAGATTGTTCAGGTGCCCATAAAAAAATTTGGTTCGACGATGTATCCAACTCGCTTAAATAGGCTTCCCGATCCAGTATCTCAGGTAGCCTGTCCAGCCAATCGCTTCCTACTTTCAATGTTCGAACGCTGTTCCAGTGGCCTTGCTGAACCAATCCCAGGCACAGGTTTCCTTGATCAAACAGCACAAACCACGCATTCTGATTTTGCAATTGCGCCTGGCAATTATTGTATGCGGTCATGAGTTGCGGCTGAACTGATTTAAGCTTCAACTTGGCACGAGCAAATACGTCCCGCAAGCTTTGCAGCAATTGCCCGTCCACGGCGCTGGCCAATTGTGGTGCGCCCGCAAAATCCTGATTTAGCCTTAATTCCCAAGGCTGTGCCGTCGTGCCATATAATTGGTTAAAGCAATGTTTCGCATACGCAAGCTCTTCTGCCTCATTGCTTAATTTGTCGCTCCATGGAACCATCGTATAGCGTACGAAATAATTGGAGAGAATGACCTGCGCATTAGCAGGCTTTTTCGGCAGTTCAGCCAATGCCAACTCCAGAGTCCGAACCATATTATCCAATAGCGGAGCTGCATCGGCCTCATACGGATAATTTTTTTTATCCAATACTCGATCCTGCCTGCCTTGTAACGTCAATTCCCGACCGATGCGAACCAGTTGCACCTGGTCACGGCACAACACTACTCGCAATTCATCCCGCAACGAAAGTGACACGATTAATCTCCTCTAATGTCGACTCGCCTTGAATAACCAAGTCTAGCGCGCCATCCCGCAAAAAACGCGTGCCGTTTTTACTGGCTGCTTCGCGGATGAGGCGAATCGGTTGCCGAGCAATAATGAGTTCGCGGATTTCATCGTTTAAATAGAGCACTTCCGCAATCGCCTTGCGCCCCTTGAAGCCTGTGCCACGGCAATGGCCACAACCCTTTCCGGCGCGAAACCGGATGTTCCGCGCAGCGTCCGAATTAATGCCGGACTCCGCAATCAACGCCTGATCCGGGTAATCATCGCTCACGCATTGGGTACAATTCACGCGCACCAAACGTTGTGCCACGATGCCATTCAACGCGGAAACAAAGCTGTAAGGATCAACTCCCATATGCATGAAGCGGCCGATGACATCAAACACATTGTTAGCATGCACCGTGGTAAACACCAGATGTCCGGTCAATGCGGACTGCACAGCAATCTGTGCAGTTTCCGCATCACGAATTTCCCCCACCATGATTTTGTCTGGATCGTGCCGCAAAATGGAGCGCAGGCCACGCTCAAAGGTGAGGCCTTTCTTTTCGTTCACCGGTATTTGCAGCACACCGGGCAGCTGATACTCCACCGGATCTTCGATGGTAATAATTTTGTCCCGGCCATGATTTATTTCGGTAATGGCCGCGTACAGCGTGGTGGTCTTGCCACTCCCGGTAGGGCCAGTCACTAAAACCATACCGTAAGGTTCGTTGGAAAGACGGCGAATATACGCAATCGATTTTTCGTCAAAACCCAGATGATCCAGGCGCAGACCTTTAATCTGATCAGACAAGGTACGCTTATCCAGAATACGCAGTACCGCACACTCCCCAAAAATGCTGGGCATGATAGACACGCGCAAATCCACTTCATGGCCTTGCATAGAAACCTTGAAACGGCCGTCCTGAGGCGTGCGCCGCTCAGTGATATCCAGCCCGGAAATTACCTTGATGCGGGAAATGACCTGCTCAGACATTTCCAGCCCATCCAGCGTACTGATGGCCACTAACACTCCGTCGATACGGTATTTAATAGCCAGGCCGGATGGGGTGGTTTCCAGATGAATATCGCTGGCTTCAGCTTTTAAGGCGTCATAAACCGTCGAATGTACCAGCTTGACGATGACGCTAACTTCCTCGCTGATGGTTTTGAATGATAGGTCGCTTACTCCCTGACCATCTGAAAAAGTCGTTTTTGCGCCGACATCCTGCATACTGTCCATGGCATTCAGCGACTTTTCGTGATGCGTCAGGTAGGCCGACACATCGGCACGATGCGCCAGACCCCAGGTGATATTTTCCTGAACTCGTTGTTCCAGGCCTGTCTGCAAGCCAACGTTGAACGGGTCACTCATAACAACGATGAGTTCCTCGCGCTCATTTCGCAATGCGATGCAATTACGTTCCATTGCTTCAGAAAAAGACAGCACATCAAAAGCAGGGGCCAGACGATTTAAATCCTCCATCGCAAATACGGGATAGTGAAACAGATTGCCCAAAGCGATTACAAAATTTTTCGCATCGCCACCGACCTGGTCTTCCAGGACTTCGGCAACGCTGCGCTGGGTCTGCGCGGCGATCAGCCGTGCTTCACGCACTTGTTGCGGCAAGAAGAGCGGCACGTCACCAGCGTTGGCGGATTTAGCCAGACTCATTTAATGCTCCCCGCCAATTCAAAAATCGGAAAATACATCAGTACCACAATGACTCCCACAAGCAATCCCACAAAAATCATCAGCAAGGGTTCAAACAATTTAACAAAGCGCTCGACCCAGCGCACTGTTTCTTCTTCGTAAAAAGCGGCAATACGCTCCATCATTTCACCCATCTGTCCGGTACGCTCACCCACCCGCAGCAAGCGCACTGCCAGAGGCGTAACCAGGCCATATTTCTCCATCGCCTGCGCAATGGATACACCCTCCTGAATGCTCAGCGAGGCATGTTTTAATTGTTCGCGCATCGATTCCTGCAACAATCCTGATACCAATTTCAATGCGACCAGAATAGGCATGCCTCCTTGCAACAACATTCCCAAGGAACGATAAAAGCGCGCCATCTGGTAAAGATGCAAACGTTTGCCGATCGCGGGGAGTTCCCACAGCTTTTGTTTCAACCACAGCTTGCTGGCAGGTTGCATGACGACAAGCAAAAGCCCCGCAGAGAGCGCGAGTATCACCGCCAAAAAAAGCCTCCAGTGGGCATCCAGAAATTGTCCCCAGCGCATCAGCAAGCGCGACATGAGAGGCAAGTCGCCACCCATGTCTTCGTAAATGTGGCTAAAGCTAGGCACCACAAATACCATCAGGAACAACACCACCAACATCCCAACCACAGCCAGTAATACCGGGTAAATGGAAGAAGTAATAACCTTTCTTTTGATTCCCTCCATTTGCGCTTGATACACAACATATCGCGACAATACTTCAGGCAACGAACTGGTTTTTTCACTGGAGCGCACCGTCGCCACATAAAGCGCCGGGAAATCATTGGGGGATTGTTCCAATGCGTATGACAGGTTATGGCCCTCATATAGCAGCGAGATTATTTTCAGCAAGGTGTTCTTGGCCTCAGCTTGCTCCTCTTTCTCCGCCAATGTCTCTAGCACTTCTATCAATGATAAGCCCGCACCCAGCAAGGCCACCAACTCCTGGCTGAAAAGCACCAGCGGAAATTTAGTCTTGCGGCTCAGATTCAACGGCGACCAGACCTGCTTTGCGTGGGTGGCAATAATAGAATAACCCTGAGCTTTGGCCTGAGCTTCTGCATCATGGGCATCCATTGCTTCCAGTAACAGCGACGAGAGTCCCTCGTTGCCGCGCAAAACCTTTACCTCATACTCCATAACCCCCCCGTAAAGCTGCCCAGATCAGTAACGAGCCCCACCTTTATCAGGCTCTCATTACCAGTTGGTAATATCTGCCGCCTCTCCCTCGCCGCCCGGTTGTCCGTCCTTGCCATTTGAAATCAGATCATACTCACCATGCTCCCCGGGATACTTGTAAATATACGGGTTGCCCCATGGATCCAGTGGTACATTTTTGGTCAAATAGGGACCATCCCATTTAGGCTGGTCAGCGGGGCGGGTAATCAGGACTGCCAGCCCCTCTTCGGTACTGGGATAGCGCCCAATATCCAAACGAAAGTGATCCAGCGCTTTGCCCAAGCCATCAATTTGAGCGCGCGTTACTTTAACTTCTGACTTGCCTATCTGGGAGAAATATTTTGGACCCACATAGCCTGCCAACAAACCGATGATGACCATCACCACCAGCAACTCCAGTAAAGTAAACCCGGCATGCATACGCAGAGACTGGCGAGTCACAATAAAATATTTCGAATTTTTCATGGTGTAATCAACTTATCCCTGGGTAATCAACTTATCACGGGAACTATATATTACCTTCGTTCATCGCGACGAAAATTGATTGGCGAAAAATTTCCCATGCCGGTTTATATCACTTGGCCGAGATCAACTCTGTGTAGTCATGCAGCAACTCGTCCGGGGATGCAAAACCATCTATACGCAGCCATAGCTTACCCGGCGCCGCTCGCAAATAGGTTAGAGGTACATGGTTCATCTTGTCGCCACGATACGCGTCAAATCCTTTCTGTGCCGCAACGCTCGCTCCCACCGTGCCTGTGTAAAAATTCCATTGTGATCCAGCCTTGTATTTCTGAGCATATTTTCTTAGTACCGCTGTGGTGTCTTGCTCAGGGTCTATCGAGATGGAGACCATGTGCACCTTGTCACGGTTCTTGCCAAGCTTGGCCTGGAATTTCGAGAAGGTTTCACTGGTCAGGGGACATATTTCCGTGCAGGAGGTATAAATGAAGTTCAGCACTACCGGCCGACCATCATCCAGCTCTTGAGCCAGTTCAACGGTTTTATTATCACTGCGCATGAGTGTGACTGGCGGGATGGTGTAGCTCACCGTCGTGCGTTTTACTTCCTTTTTGGTTCCTATGTCTTGCATCATATGGTGGTGGACATGTGACTCGTCGCGCTTTACCTTCATGTGTTCATGATCTTCTGCGCTCATGCCTGGCATCGTCATACTTTCATGGTTTGCATTGGTGTCGTCTGCGTGAACTGATTGGATAGCGGGGGGGACTATCCCGACCAGTACCAACATTACCACTCCGAGTATGTATTTGATGAGTGTGTGCATTAAATGACCTTCCGGTAACTTAAAAAGTTTGCTTATCCATTTTGCTCTGGCAACACCAAGCCTCCATATATATTCTAAGGGACGATCCAGGCGCCGTCAGGCACAACCTGCGTACCTTTCAGGTCAGCGAAGCGAGCAAGGTATCCCCCCTTGGAAGCAAAACGCTGACCCTGCGCAAGCGTCAGGTGCGGATAGTAACCGGTAATAATGCGATGGCCGATGGTATCCTCGAAACGCTCGACCAAATAGTCCGGTACAAAAGTATCGACCATATGGCTTAGTGTCTCGGAAAGCAGGCCGCAGGCAAGAAAGGTGTCCGCCTGCACCTGCTCGGCCACGACCGGAATATGCCGAATCCGGAACCAGCCAAACGCAAAATCGACGCCGACGCTACGCTGCCTGGGCAGCGCAAATGGATAGGTGATAAGTGTGCGGGCGCGCCAGTCCGTAGGAAGCAAGGAGTGCTCGCTCCCTCCCATCAACCCCGACATGAACACGGTGTCCGGCGCCACTGGTGCACTGCCAAGAGTCATGAGGTCGTCCGGACGCAGCCATAAAACCAGCGCGTCCGCACTTGAAGCCTGGCGCACGGCTTTAGCAACGCCTTGGCCGGGCGCACCCGCCGGAAGGACATGGCTGCGCACCGTGACATCGCTGTGTTCGAGCGCTGCAGCAAATGCTTGGGCGCCCGCCTCCCCGCTGTCACCGGCGCGATAAATCTGCTGCACCACTTTCACCGCTTTGTCGCTGCCAGGTTTGAGTATCCTGTTTGCAATCAACCCCGCCTCCAACTCCACGCCTTTGGAGAAGTAAATGGAATAGAAATCCTGGTCGGCATCAACCGGCGGTGCCTCAACATTCGGGAAGAGACAGGGCACGGCCTGGTGTTCACAGAATGCGTGCACCGGCTCCCAGTTCATGCCGCCCAACCCTGACACCACGGCCAAGACCGGCTCCTTGGCGAAATGCCGTTCGAGTTGATCCTGCCAGGTCGCTGCCTCACCAGTCAGCTTCCAGACATGCAGTTCCCACAGACGATTGACCTTGAACATCATTCTGCTGAATGTCGTCTTGCCCGAGGAGCGCAGGCTCGGAGTCGGGCCGCGTTGGCGTACGTTCCTGTCGGCGAAGAATTGCTCAAGCACATTGAGCATGCCGCGAGCTTTAACGGGATCGGCATCCGGCGTGATGATGGTAGCAAAATGGAGCACCGTATCTGTGACCCCGGGAGATTTAGGCTTGTCGAGATGCTTCAGGTAAGCGATGAGCGCCAACATGTCGGCATCGTCCAGATTGAAGTGTGGCATTAAATAGCTTAGCGGCTTGCCTTCTGAATCAAGACCCTCGCGAATCGCCCTCGCAAGGGTCTCATCAGTATACGGATCGCGATCTGCGCGTATGCTCACGACATACGGCAGATCTGGCTCCTCGCCACTGGAATCGCGTTGGTGGAAGAGATATCGCCCAGTGATCGGTGGGATGGCGATGCGTCCGGCTTTTGAGCCAAAACCGCTGCGCCGGTGGCAATTTACACAGGCCGCATCCACACCCTCCATGCGTATGTCGGCCTCGCGGATCGCCTCGAGCGGTTTGCCCGAGCTCAGCACGCCATGCCGGTAGATTGACTCTCCCACATTCGTTATTGAGTCACCACGCGCGTAGCCCATGGGCATGACCAGCGCCGCAAACAGGAAGATCATGGCGACCTTACAAATGGACGCGGCTACGTGAAGAAACCGAAGCACGTGACAGATTCCCAAGTTGATTGAAACGCGCACTACCGGGCATCTCCCGACCTGAGCGGGGAGGTGGCATCAATCAAAGCCGCATTGTGCCGCCCCTGCCGGATGGGTTTAGGTTTAGCGAATATCTGGTCTTCCAGCGGCGGATTGAGCGAGATTTTGTCGATCACCATCTTGTCAGCCGCCTTGGCGGTGTCGGTGCCGGTTTCAATTGTGAACGGTATCTGCACACCCTCAATCGTCCGGTAGTTACGGTAAAACACCGACACCGTATTCGACTGGCCTAAGGCGCTGCGGGACTCGCGATCGTATTTTATATCCAGGAAGGTCTGCGCATCGATCCACACGGAGTGGCTGACACCTGAAGGCAGCTTGACATTCAGACGATAGGCCTTGTGCCCCTCGATTTCGTCGACGCCGTCCAACGCCACCGCAATGCCCTTGGCCTGGTAATCCAGCAGCGGGCCGTCGATGCCCTGCGCATCCCGCGCGAAGCTCAACTCCTGGTCAGTGTAGGGTTGCAGCTCAGGCATGCCGTTTTTCGACGGACGCTGCTTCCAGCCTTGAGTGCCGTCAAACCTGCGTTCAGTCATCTGGGTTTGCGCTTTAATCTCAAAACGTGTCTTGTTGGGGCGCTTCATCTCCAGAACAAACGGGAGACTCGGCGCAGTAGCATGGGCACGCTCGATGTGGCCGACCCAAACCATGGTCTGGATTTTCCGCCATGCCTCCAAGCCCCCTCTAGCCGCAACATTTTTCTCGACAATCTGGGCTGGGGTTAATCCTTTGGGGGAGACTGTCTCATTCGCGCAGACTAGTGCAGAGAAACAACCGGCGAGCATCCACACTGCGATCCGTTTCATGAACATTACTTTGGGAAGGATACATTGGATAGCTGCGATTTTGAGAATAATATATCCTCCATCGGTTGATTGACTTTCACCTGATCAATAAACATTTTGTGATGCTGTTTATCCCCTTCGACCACGGTATCCAGGACATGCGCCACGGTCAGTCCCTTCTCGGTCTTGTAATCGCGATAATAAATGGCGACGTTATGAAATTTACCGTCCAGTTTGCGCGGCTCACCGTCGATTTTTAGTTCCAGGAAGCTCGCCGCATCGACCCACACATGCCGCTGCTCGCCGTTTTTCATGGTCAGCTTTAGTTTGTAGGCACGGTGATCCTCAACGGATTCCATCTTCTGCAACTCAACCTTGGTGCCCTTATTGACGTAATCGACAAGTGGGCCGTCCAACTCCTGCCACGCGGCGGCTGCCTTGGCCTCGTCAGACGTGAAGGGCTCGATTTCCTCGCGCCCCAGGAATGGCCTTGCCTTCCAGCCTTGTGCGCCGTCGTAGGCCTGCACGGATGTTTGGTCTTGGAAGCGAATTTCCAATCGGCTTTTGTGCGATCGCTTCATTTTCATCACGAATGGCAGTTCCGAATTTTTTGTGCCGCCGGCTTCCATTCGACCCGACAGGGTTAATGTGTTGACCGCCTGCCAAGCCTTCAATCCGCCGCGTGCAGCCACGTTCTTAGCGACAATTTGGGTCGCAGTGAGCTTACTCTTCGATGTGGCGGTGGGCGATGTAGCGGTGGGCGATACAGCGGCCGAGGCCGCGACTGAAACCAGGCCAAATGCCAAGGCAGATGCCAAGAAAAGAAATCGTTTCATTATTACATCCTCCATTTATGCGCCACACTTTGCGCTCTTGCGCCATTATTCAACCAACAACCCTTCAGCATGAAAAGAGCCGATCATCACATCGACGCGATCTCCGAATTTTACCAGATTGCCCTTGTTGGAAAATACCATCCAGTATTGTTTGCCAGCCTCTGATGTGCCGGTTTGCCGCAGCTGGCCAATTTTCTCCATGACCGGAACCTGGAGCATCGCATGGCTACGTTGGCCGAACAGGTAGGGTGTTGCAAGCTTGTCATTGAGCACCTTGGCTCGCGCGGGGTTGGTAACGCGATAACTGAAACGAATGAGGTTGCCTGACGCCGTCCATTGCACCAGCAGATTATCGACACCCCAAACCGACTGGTAATAGCCCTTGGCACTGCTCGGTACTGTGGGCGGGTGATACGGTGATGTCTTGCGCGCCGGGGTAGGCGGCGCCACAGCCGCCGCGCTAGCCCCCTGTACCGGCTGGGCCATGGTCGGCAATATGAACATACAGCTCGCAAGTACAACCACGAGCTGCAATGTCTTGCTGCCAGAAGCTGAGTGGATGCGCATCATCCTAGTATGTCCTTCTTCAACCCTACCTTTGCAACGCGACATTCTGGGTACTGCTGTGTCGATAATCCTCATGTTCCCAGCCAAACATTATCAATTCGCGCCAGTCAACGGGACTACCTGAGTTGTAACCGTCGTGCTACCAGTTAGTAAATAGTTCACGTTCAGATTTGCCGACTTGCTTCCTAATGGCAGTATAGGCTTAAACCTCACACTGATTGTGCAATTTAAACCTGCCCCCAAACTTGCCGAACAGTTATTGGTAAACGCAAAGTTATTGGGGTTGCTACCGCTCAGCGTTGGGGTATTGATAGTCAACGCGCCGGGGCTATTGTTGGTCAAGGTCAAAGTTAATGTGGTGGTAGACCCTGTGGTATGGGTGCCGAGCGCCAATGACGCAGGCAATACTAACACCTGACCATTGCCGGGCAAGCTCACTATTTGCGTAGCCGTTATACTGCCCGACATTTCTTTCAGCGTCAGCGTAGCCGCCTTGCTACCTGTCGTAGTCGGCTTGAATGCCACGTCGACGGTACAGGTCGCACCCGGCAAAATCGTCCCGACCGTAGCGCAACTAGAGGGCTTGCCAGTAATGGAGGCAATATATTGATTTCCATTGACACCAATTGCTGCGCTGTTGAAACTCAGCGGCCCGATGCCATTATTAGTGATGGTCACGGTCTTGTTCACACTGGTCGTATTCAATAGTTCATTACCGAACGCGACGAATGTAGGTGATACGCTTGCTGACGGCGCCACACCTGTGCCGGACAACGCAACACTCTGGATTCCGGCCGTATCTGCTACGGCAAGCCTGGCTGTCTTAAGCCCTGCAGATGTAGGCTCGAACGTCAAAGTGAACGTACAGAATGCACCGGGCTGCATGATCGTGCCCATAGCCCCGCAGTTGTTGGTCTGTGTAAATTGGGCCGACAAGGGTGCTGCGCCGCCGTAGGTCAATGGCCCCAGCCCCGTATTAGTCAA
>JANYHX010000167.1 GCA_025362155.1 Gallionella sp.
CCGCTGGCCTTGCTGCATGAGGATAGGGCCGACCTGGTCATCGTGTCCGAACATAAAAAATCGGCTGCGCTGACTTATCACCCCCTGTTTGGTTTTGAGATTGTTGGATTGGTATCGCGCTTGCACTCCCTTGCTGCAAAAGATCACCTCACGCCGCGTGATTTCGCCAATGAAACCCTAGTGACCTATCCGGTGTGCGATGACATGCTGGATATAATTCGTTTTTTGCGTCCGCGCGGCATCGAACCCAAACGCCGTACAGCTGAATTAACAGTAGCAATACTGCAACTGGTGGCCAGCCGTCGTGGCATTGCTGCCTTGCCCGGCTGGGCGGTGCAAAGTTATCTGGATGCTGGATATGTGTTGGGTAAACGCATAGGCAAGAACGGGTTGCGCGCCGAGCTATATGCGGTGACCAGTCAGCAGTTTGGTGAGTTATCCTATATCAAGGATTTTGTAGAAACAGTGCGTACGGTCAGTTTTAAACGCTTGAAGAATTTAGTCCCGCTGTAATTGACTGTTATGGCGTTACTCCAGATTTGCTGGAATTTTGTGCCGGAACATATGTGAATAGCCAATCCGCATATTTGGTTTTGCCCTCGAAATCCTTGTCCCTCAACCTAAAATTTCCCTGCTTGATGGGTATCTCTTCAGACTTGCTATAAACCCCGATAATGGCTTTATTCGTATTATTTGTTAATGTCCCCCACTCTGTGCTCCCGCTGATCGGATCGGGGTATATTTTGCGCAGATACCTTTGCGTTGACGGATAGCGTGGGTCTTTGAGCAAATCTTCGAGCGTGGCCGGATAACGTTGATGCCCCGCCGGGGTATGAAGATAGTACGACTTGATGGCTTGGCGAAACTGATTGCCGACGAACAACAATTCTTGCTCCTTCTCACGCTGACGCGCGGAATGCCACACCTCGCCCACTGCAAGCAGGCCGACTCCCATAATCGCGACAATTATCAATAGGCCTAAAAAGGTAAAGCCCCCCATATGACCTGAGGCATTTGGACAAGATGCTCTTCTCACATCCTTTTTGCTTGAGGCGGCATGCATCACCAATCCTTATACTCGGAACCGTCCAGTGCCTTGCCGGGCGCACCACTTTTAATATCAAACACGGAGCCTTTCTCTAGTGCCTCGGGGGGGATAATTAGCCAAGTGGTCGTACTCTCGGTGATGGGATCATAAGGAAAATTACGCAAATATTTTTTGTTGACCAAATCTTCCATGCTGTCGGGATATTTGCCGTTATCACTAAAGTATTTATCCAGCACCTGTCGGGTCAATGCAAGATTTTGATGCAGCACCGCCTCTTTGGATTTTTCAACACTGTGGAAATAGCGCGGCACTGCAATCGTTAACAATGTCCCGATAATTGCCATAACCACAAGCAACTCAATTAAGGTGAAGCCACATTTAAAGTGTTTGCTCATTAGCTCACCAGATTACCAATTTTTGTACTGGACGCCATTCATCCCTGTACCTGGAGATAAAGAGTACACGTCGAAAACATTGTCACCTTCTTGCGGATCATCGGCAGGACTTTCATAACTACGTTTCCCCCATGTGTCTGCGTCCGGCAGGCTGGAATCGGCAGCCATTGGGTCGCGTGGAATACGTCTGAGGAAATAAATTTTATTTTTATTGGTGGGATCTTTAGCGTCGGGCATGCCGTCAACCAACACTTGCACGGATTCGGGATAGGCAGTTTTTTCTGCCGAGCGAATAATCCGCCCATCATCCACTGCCTGCTTATAAGCATCCAGCCCATCTCGAATTTCCCGTAGTGCCCAGCGCAACTCTTGTTCCTTGCTATGCTGCACCGATAATTCAGCCAACGGTAATGTCACGGTTGCTAATAAACCAATGATCGCTACCGTCATGATTAACTCGATAAGCGTAAAACCTTTGCGACTTACACTAATCATTGTGAGACGGTAATTACATGCGGCTCTGGGGGAATAAATGATAGTGTCTCACCACCTGCTCCAGAGGCAGTTATCGAACTGATAGTGACCGTCGAAGCTGAAACTGAGGAAATCACTTCGAATGACATCATGACCACATTGGCATAGCCGCTCGCCCCTGCACCTGACATATCAACCATAATGCTGCCACCTGCCTGATCAATACTCTTGGTAAATTTAGACGGCACATTATTTCGCTTTAGGGCATACCCCTCGATTACATCGATGGCCTTCAGCACAGCAGGGTCAAATCCTACCTTGAAACCAAGTGTTTGCACCCCTTGAGTTGATTGAGTATTTAGCGACAAGGTGATTTTGTCGCCCACCTTTGCTTGATTGGCACCCCGCCAGGAAAGCACCGACTGAATGGATGGAGCTTCTTTATCCTTATCGGCGGGTGTAATAGTACGTGGCATG
>JANYHX010000202.1 GCA_025362155.1 Gallionella sp.
TTCGATCCGGTGCGTCACGGTGGTGAATATTTTGGCGTGGTGTATGAACGGCTCAACCAGATCATTCAGGTTAAAGTCTGCGCGGCAAGAAGAAAAGCGGCGCCAGAATATACGGCATTTTTGCCATCTACTTTACGTTAGAGCACACTATAGCTGTCACCCACACTTTAGGAGTAGAAATGACGCACGAATCTAGGAATGATGTTGGCGAAGAACTCTACGAGGAAGGTATGAAATACAATTGGCGTCAAAGTGAATCGCCCGCGAATGCCGCATTGTCACGTGCTACTCTTGAACGTGCAGCCGCTACAGGGCATACCAAGGCAATTCGAGAGGTTGCAGAAATGATGTTTCAAGGTTCGGGTGGCCCCAAGAACCAGGAACACGCGCTTTGGCTAAAGTGGTCAGCTTTCGTTCGTGGCGACAGCGACGCACTCGAGGAGTTATCGGCCCTGCTCGAAAGCTACGCCGAATCTATGCCTCAACCAAATGATCGGCAACGTGCGAGTGACGCCGCGCGTAAGACCGAAGAAGCAGCCGAGCGTCTTGCTTGGCTTCAGAGCTACCTTCACGGTGTGGCTCGTCTAAGTCTCGCCAATCGTGAGCAATAAAATACCCATGGAGCCCATGTAAGTGCGCTCTAACCCGGCGTTCGAGCGGGACTCGCCAGAAGCGGGCGAACCCCTCAATTTTAGGTTAACCGGCTACTAACAACAATTTCCGCATTATCTGCTCCGCTTTTCTTGCATACCCGCCGCCAAATAAATTGGCGTGGTTGAGGATATGGTACAGGTTGTATAACTCGCGACGCGCGGCATAGCCTAAATCCAGCGGATACGCGACACGATAGGCGGCGTAAAAATCTGCTGAATATCCGCCAAATAATTCCGTCATCGCGAGATCGCATTCGCGGTCACCATAATAAGTTGCGGGGTCGAAAATCGTCGGCGTGCCGTCTGCAAGAAATGCGTGGTTGCCGCTCCACAGGTCGCCGTGCAACAGCGAGGGTTGTGGGGTATATCCTGCGAAGAAGGCGGGCAGGGCGTCCATCAGCTTTTCACCGAAGCGCTGTAACTGTCCGCCGTAGCCATTCTGCGCCGCGAGGCGCAATTGAAAACCCAGGCGTTGTTCGCGCCAAAAATCTATCCAATCTGCTTTTCCATTTTTTGGCCATGCATTCGGCTGCGGCGTGGTACCGATAAAATTATCATGCGAAAAACCAAAGCTATTTCCCATGCAACGATGCAACATGGCGAGCTGTTCGCCGAGCAGTTTTGCATTGCCGCGTGAATTCAGCTCCAGATATTCCAGCACCAAGTAGCTTTGTCCGCTTGCGCTGCCTTGGGCAATTGATTGCGGCACACGTATCGTGTTGGTCGCGGCGATCGCAGCTAATCCTTTTTCTTCGGCAGCAAACATGGCCAGATGCTGCGCATCATTGAGCTTGAGGAAATAAAGCGCGCCGTCTGTTCCTTCCAACAGGTAGGCTTCATTGATGCTGCCGCCCCCCACGGGCATCGAATTGCGCAGCGTGAAAGAACGACGTGTTGCATCGCTGATGACAGCGGAAATATGTGTGAGGAGTTTGGGATTCACGCCTTGAATCGCAGATCGCCGTGTTCGGTGAATTCGAACATCTGTCCCCAGGCCACTTCCCAATAATATCCGTCCGGGTCGGTAAAGTAGCCGCTGAAGCCTCCCCAGAAGGTGTCCTGCGGAATTTTGGCGATATGCGCGCCCGCATCCGCGACACGGGAAAAAATGTTCATGATCTCTTCCTTGCTGCGCGCGTTGTAGGCTAGGGAGAAGCCACGAAATGTGTTGGGTGCGGGCAGTTCCACTTCCTCGGCAATGTCCTCGGCGAGCTTTTCCAGCGGGTAGAGCGAGAGCCACACGCCGGGCAACGGGATGAAGGTGACGCCCTCATATTGCGTGATGGGCGGAGTGGCGAATATTTCGCGGTAAAAAGCTGTGGCGCGTGCAAGATCAGCTACGCCGAGGGTAATGACAGTCATGCGCGGAATTTTCATTTCAGATCCCGATGATTTTTCATTCCCACATTGCAGGAATGCTTTGGCTAAATTTGGATGTCATACCCGAAGTGCTGATGAAACTGGGCACACAATTCCTCGCGGGTCAGCGCGTGATTCTGTCCACCACGGCTGGCGATTTTAATCGTACCCATCAGCGAGGCAAGCCGTCCGGTAGTATCCCAATCCCAACCCTGCTGTATGCCATACAGCAGGCCTGCGCGATAGGCATCACCGCAGCCGGTGGGGTCGAGCAGTGCTGTGGGCTTGGCGCAGGGGATGATAATTTCCTTGCCGTCAGTATAGATGGTCGAACCTTCGCCGCCACGTGTGATGACGAATGCGCGTTTGCCCTTGGCAAGCTCTGCAATTTTTTTGCCGGTCTTGTCCTGCAGCAGTTGCGCTTCGTAATCGTTCACCGTCACGTAATCGGCTTGCGCGACAAAACGCAGCAATTCATCACCGCTGAACATCGGCATGCCTTGGCCCGGATCGAATACCCACGGAATTCCGGCTTCATGAAATTCACGCGCGTGTTGCAACATGCCTTCGCGTCCATCCGGCGAAACAATACCCAAGGCGACACTCTTCGCATCGCTGACATGATTCTGCTCGGAAAAACTCATCGCGCCGGGATGGAAAGCAGTGATCTGGTTATCGTCCAAATCGGTAGTGATAAACGCTTGTCCGGTAAAGCTGCCGGAGATGTGGCGGATGTGCGCCTGGGTCAAACCGAGTTTTTCCAAACGCAGCACATAGGTAGAAAAATCGTCGCCCACCGTTGCCATGATCAGCGGATTGCCGCCGAGCAGCTTGAGGTTGTAAGCGATGTTGCCCGCACAACCCCCGAACTCGCGGCGCATCTCCGGCACCAGGAAGGCCACATTCAGCATATGTATTTTTTCTGGCAGGATGTGCTTTTTGAATTGATCCTGAAACACCATGATGGTGTCGTAAGCCATCGAACCGCAAATCAGAGTGTGCATCGCAACACCTTAGCCGGATTAAAGGGCGCAAATTGTAACACCAGGCCACGGCCGTTTTGTGGGGAAGCTATCCTTGCCGGTTGCTTAGCCGTTTGAAATCCCCGATAATTTGTCGGCTGTTGAATCATGCTGGATAAAATTCCTTTCTCAGATTTACCCTCGCCTTATCGGCACAACCATCGGCGACACTATTCAGATGAACATCAATTTTCAGCGCGCGGTTGACCGATATGCAGGCGTGCCCATCTGCGCTTTGCTCTCGCTGGTGAACCGTGTGGTGTCCAATGAACCGGACGGCATCACGCCAAAAAATATTCTGGTCATTCTGCTGTCTGAAATGGGCAGCCTGGTGTTGGCGCACCCGATGTTCATGCGCTTGAAGCAGCAATACCCGGAGGCCAATATCCATGTGTTGATGTTCGCCAAAAACCGTGAGGTGCTTGATCTACTCAACGTGGTTCCCCACGAGAACATATTGACGCTGGATGACAGTTCGCTGAAAGGGTTGATAGTCGACAGCCTCAAGGCGATACGCGCGATGCACAGACTTAAAATCGATGCAGTGATCGATTGCGAACTGTTTGCGCGCATCAGCAGTATCTTCTCTTATTTGTCGGGTGCGTCTTTTAGAGTGGGCTTTCATCGCCATACTCAGGAAGGTTTGTATCGCGGCTCGTTCATCAATCGCCCGGTGCTGTACAACCCGTACCGGCATTTGACGCAACAATTTTTGACGCTGGCCTCCGCGCTGGAATCAACCACCGAGCCGATCGCCAAGCTGTTTCCCGCGCCCTATACCGGCAAGGTGCCGGTGGTGGAGTTTTCCAATGAGGAATTAGCTGAGACACACAGAGAGTTGCATAATTTTTTTCCGGCGATCAGGGATAAGAAACTGGTGTTGATCTACCCGAGCGGCGGCGTCCTGCCAATACGTGCCTGGCCGCTCAAAAGCTATTTCCAGTTGAGCAAAACTTTGCTGGATGATGGCTATGCAGTCGGCGTGATCGGCATGAAAGGCGACCGCGAGATCGCGCAGGCCGTGGTGGATCATTGCAAGACTCCAGCCTGTATCAATCTGGCCGGATATACCAAATCGGTGCGACATCTGTTGGCGGTGTTCCATCGTGCCTCGTTGCTGGTCACCAACGATGGTGGGCCGGGACAATTCGCGGCGCTGACGCCACAATTGCCTGCTATCATTTTCTTCGGCCCTGAGACACCGATGCTGTACAAATCACTGGGCGACAATGCTTATTGCTTCTATCGCCACCTGCCTTGCTCACCCTGTCTCACCGCTTACAACCATCGCACCTCGCCCTGCGATGGCGATAACCAGTGCCTAAAGCAGATTACGGTCGAGCAGGTGCTGACGAAGGCGCACGAAATGCTGGGTGCGGCGCCTGCGGATCGGAAGTCTGCATGAGCTTGATCACACGGCTCACCGGCCATCCGGTGACGGCCTGGATATTCAGGAAACGCTTCATGAAATTCGGCACCGTGGGCGCGTCGGGGGTAGTAGTCAACCTGAGCGTGTTGTATCTCTGCCAAGAATTCCTGTTCGTCGCGATTCAATCTCCCAATATGCGATTGAACGTGTCTTTGGCGGCAGCGATTTTCTGCGCGACCGTGAATAATTTTTTCTGGAACCGCGCCTGGACCTGGCGTGACCGTTTTCATCATCCCGACAAACATTTGCTGCTTCACTTCGGTCAATACGCGCTGGCTTGTTGGGTGGGCATTGTGCTGCAAGTGCTGTTGACCAAGCTACTGGTAGTGTATGTGTATTACATCATTGCCAATGCTGCGGCCATCGTACTGGCCAGCGGGTTTAATTTTCTGGTGAATAATTTCTGGACGTTCCGCAGCCATAAGCCGGTAGATGAAATCGCATTACCCATAATCCCCGAGCGTAAGCCTGATTCTGGGCCGGGCTCTGAACAGGAAATCGGCAACAAATGAAATTGGCGAAATCCAATGTGCGCACGGTGTGGTACATACTGGCTTGCCTGCTCGCGGTGTTTACCTATTTTTATGGCCTCGACAGCCAGCACATTCCAAAGAACGGTGACGAATATCCCTATGAACACATTACCCGGCTGACTGCCGACAGCGGCAAACTGTTACCCCTGCAGTCGCAGTTGGATAACATGCGTAACACCAAGCCACCGCTGCTGTTCTGGCAGGGCATTGCATCAACAGCCTGGGGCAAGAACTGGACCTTGTGGAATCTGCGTTACCCAAGCGTCATTTATACATTGCTGACAGCAATGATGCTGTTCATGCTCGGCCAGAAGCTCACCAGTAAACTTGAAACTGGTTTCATCGCGGCGCTAACGTTCCTGGCTTTTTTTACCACCTATCGTTTCGGTCGCCCGTTCCTGACCAATCCGCCCGAGGTGTTCTGGATATTTCTGCCGTTCTTTGTGCTTTTGTATTGGCGGCAAACGTTCGAGTCGCGACTGTTTATTCCGCTGTTGCTTGGCATCAGCATCGGCATCGGCTTCTTGTACAAATCATTCGCGCTCGGCCTGCCCGTCACGCTCGGTTTGACCGGGTGGTATCTGCATCAACGTCACTACCATGTGAAAGAATTTCTCAGGCAAGATGCGCTGAAAGTAGTAATTGTCGTGTTGATCGCGGTAGCGCTGTTCACGATGTGGTTCGTATTCGATCCCAACCCACAAGGGGTGTGGAAAGAGTTTGTGGTGGGCGAAAATGTGGGCAAGTT
>JANYHX010000224.1 GCA_025362155.1 Gallionella sp.
CATGGAAACTGCCAGATAGGTCAGCAGCTTTAATACATCGGACATCAGGTCATCTACGAACATGTTGTGGAAAATATGCGCCACACCCATTTTATGCGTGCCCACGGTAATCAGCGCACACCCCATCAAGGTGAACTGCGCCAGCATATAGGTAAGCATTCTGCCTTCTTGCTTGATCGTCGCATCGGCAATCAGGATCGTACAGGTCATGATCAGCAGGAATATTTCCGCGCTGGCTGGCATCAAATTAGTCATCAAGTCCATATTCATCTCAAATTCGTCGTTAATTTCTGGCTGAAAGCAATAGCGGATCCGCTACCTCAGGGCAATTTGGAACGGGCTGCATGTACCAGAAAATCATTTACCGATGCATGCATGATTTCACTGAAGGGGAGGGGGTATAGCCCCATGCCTAATACGGTCAGCGCCAAAATTGCGAAAATCACTTTTTCACGCAAGGTAATATCGGCCAATGCAGCAACATGATGGTTGGCTATTGCGCCGAAGATCACGCGCTTGTACATCCACAGCGTGTAGGCCGCGCCGAAAACCAGAGTGGACGCGGAAGCAAAGGCGTACCAGAAATTTGCTTTTACCGCACCGAGTATCACCATGAATTCCCCGACGAAACCGCTGGTACCGGGCAGGCCGCTGTTGGACATGGCAAATAGCATAAAAAATGCGGCGAACACCGGCATGGTATTCGCCACGCCGCCATAATCGGCAATATTGCGCGAGTGCATGCGGTCATACAACACGCCGATACACAGGAACAGTGCGCCGGAAATAAAGCCGTGTGAAATCATTTGCAGCAGCGCGCCTTCCATGCCGTAATCGTTAAAAATAAATATGCCCAGCGTAACAAAACCCATGTGAGAAATTGAAGAGTAGGCCACCAATTTTTTCATGTCGGTCTGGGTCAATGCCACCAGGCCGATGTACACCACCGCGATCAGCGACAAGGCAATCATCCCGCCCGCCAAACGGTGGCTGGCATCCGGCACGATGGGAATGGAGAAACGCAGAAAACCATAGGCGCCCACCTTCAGCATGATCGCCGCAAGCACCACCGAACCGCCAGTGGGCGCTTCGACGTGCGCATCCGGCAACCAGGTATGCACCGGGAACATCGGCACCTTTACGGCAAAGGCGAAGAAAAAAGCGATGAAGATCAAAATCTGCGCAGTCATCGGGATGACAGTCTGATGAAAATCAAGTATCTCGAAGCTGCCGCCGGAATGGTTGTAGAGGTAGATCAACGCCACCAGCATCAGCAGCGAACCGAGCAGGGTATACAGAAAAAACTTGACCGCCGCATACACCCGATTCACCCCGCCCCACACGCCGATAATCAGGAACATCGGGATCAGCATGGCTTCCCAGAATACATAGAACAGCACTGCATCCAGCGCGGCGAACACGCCTATCATAATGCCGGACATTATCAGGAAGGAGGCCATGTATTGCGCAACGCGCTTCTCGATTACCTTCCATCCGGCCAGCACCACAATAGGAGTGAAGAAAGACGTGAGCAAAATAAACAGCACCGAGATGCCATCCACGCCGAGGTGATAGTGAATATTAAAGCGTGGGATCCAGTTATGCATTTCGACGAACTGCATCTCCGAAGTATCGCGCACAAAATTGGTATACAGCGGGATGGTTACCAGAAAGCCCACCACTGCGCCAAATATGGCCAAGACACGCGCCAGCGCGGCATTTTTGTCGTCGCCGGTGGCTAACACCACAATGCCAAACAGGATCGGCAACCAGATCGCAATGCTAATTATGGGTAATCCAAAAGCCATTGTTATTCCTTTATTCTTTGAAGCAGGGACTAGGGGCTAGAGACTAGCGGGGGCTCTCTAGTCCCTAGCCTCTAGCCCCACCACTAAAACCAATTCCGCACCGTCAGCAGCACGAATACCCCAATGATCATCGAAAACGCATAATGATAAATATAGCCTGACTGCAAACGCCGTAACACGCCGGAAAACAGGCCTACCAGCTTTGCTGTGCCATTCACCATTATTCCGTCTATCAAGGTCACATCGCCGAATTTCCACAGTAACCGGCTCGTACCGCGCGCGCCCCCAGCAAAGAACCAGTCATTGAAACGATCAAAGTAATATTTGTTGTCCAGCAATGTGTAAATAGAATGAAAACGCTTTTGAATCGCGGACGGAATGTCCGGGCGCTTCATATAGAAAAACCAGGCGGTCACCACACCAGACAATGCGAGCCACACCGGAAGCTCTCCTAAGGCATGCCAGACCTTGGGCAACGCCCCGTGAAATTCCTCTGCCAACTCTGCCATTCCACCATGTACGGTGGAAATGTAGATAGCGTCTTTAAAATAATTGCCGAACAATAACGGTTCGATGGTGAAGTAGCCGATAAAAACCGATGGAATGGCAAGCAAGATCAGCGGCAAAGTGACTACCCATGGCGATTCGTGCGGCTTTTGACCCGGCGCAAGGCCATGATGATGTGCGGTAGCCTCTTCGTCTGCATGGTCTCCATGAGTATCCTGGTAGTGATCATGGCGTGCCTTGCCAAAGCGTTCTTCACCATGAAACACCAGGAAATACATACGGAACGAATAGAATGCGGTGACGAACACACCCGCTATCACGGCAAAATAGGCAAACCCGGAGCCGGGCAAATGCGAGAGTTCGACTGCTTCGATGATACTGTCCTTGGAATAAAAACCGGAAAAGAATGGAGTGCCGATCAAGGCCAGCGAGCCAATCAGCGAAGTGATCCAGGTAATCGGCATATATTTTTTCAGGCCACCCATGTTACGGATATCCTGATCGTGATGCATGGCCATAATCACACTGCCTGCGGCAAGAAATAACAGCGCCTTGAAAAAGGCATGGGTCATCAGGTGAAAGATCGCCACTGAGTAAGCGGAAGCACCAAGTGCCACGGTCATATAGCCCAATTGCGACAGCGTGGAGTAGGCTACCACGCGCTTGATGTCGTTCTGGATGATGCCGAGAAAACCCATGAACAGCGCGGTGATCGCGCCTATCACCATCACAAATGACAAGGCAGTGTCTGATAACTCAAACAACGGTGACATGCGCGCCACCATGAAAATACCGGCAGTCACCATGGTCGCCGCGTGGATCAGCGCCGAGATCGGCGTCGGACCTTCCATCGAATCCGGCAGCCAGACATGCAAGGGGAATTGTGCCGATTTACCCATCGCACCGATGAACAGCAAGATGCATATCGCGGTCAGTAAATTCACCGACATGCCCGGAATCGGTGCCATATCGGCAGCGTGCCCGGCGGCATTGGCGAACACGGTGGCATAGTCCAGGGTACCGAACACCATCAACACCAGAGCGATGCCCAGCAAAAAACCAAAATCACCGACGCGATTCACCAGAAAGGCTTTGAGATTGGCGTAGATCGCAGTTTCCTTGGTATACCAAAATCCAATCAGCAGATAGGAAACCACTCCCACCGCTTCCCAGCCGAAGAACAATTGCATGAAATTGTTGGCCATCACCAGCATCAGCATGGCGAAGGTGAACAACGAAATATAGCTGAAGAAGCGCTGGTAGCCCGGATCTTCTTCCATATAGCCGATAGTGTAGATGTGGACCATCAGGGACACGAAGGTAACCACCAGCATCATGGTGACGGTCAGATTGTCAATCAGGAACCCCACCTGAAAGCGCGCATCCCCCGAGGTCAGCCAGGTATAGACCGAGCCATTGAATATATGCCCGGCCTGCACGTCTGCAAAAATTGTCACCGAAGCAAAGAAGGAAACGGCCACCAGCGCAATCGTAATGCGATGTGACCAGGCGCGCCCCAGCCACTTGCCGAACAAGCCTGCCAAAATTGCTCCGAGCAACGGGGCGAGTGGAACCAACAAATAAAGGCCGTGCATATTCATCAACCTTTCAAACTGTCGAGATCATCAACATTGATGGTGTTCAAATTACGGAACAACACCACCAGAATCGCTAAGCCAATCGCCGCTTCGGCGGCAGCCACAGTCAATATAAAGAACACGAAGATTTGGCCGGCGGTATCGTTCAAATAATGAGCAAACGCCAGAAAATTGGTATTAACCGCCAGCAGCATCATCTCGATGGCCATCAGCAGCACGATCAGATTTTTGCGGTTCAGAAAAATGCCTACCACGCTGATAGCGAACAGCACGGCGCTCAGTACCAGATAATGCGACAGTGTTATCACTTTGCCCGCCCCCTTGATTAACTTGTCCTCGGGCTAAGCGCCCGATATATTTATTTTTTGCTTTCGCTCTGCATGGCAACGATACGTAAGCGGTCCGCTTTCTGCACCGCAACCTGATCGGAAATTACCTGCGATTTGGCATCTTTGCGCCGCCGCAAGGTCAGCGCAATTGCAGCTACCATCGCTACCAGCAGAATCACAGCGGCAATTTCAAATGGATACACATAGTCGGTATAAATCAGCCGACCCAATTCTTTGGTATTACTGTAATTAGCTGCATGCTTGACCGCAGTCATGCCAGCCGAAGTGTCATGCGAACCCAGCACCCAGATCATTTCGAACGCCATCAACCCCGCCAATGCTGCGCCAAACGGCAGCCACCGCCAGAAACCTTCGCGCAATCTCACCAGGTTGATATCCAGCATCATCACCACAAACAGGAACAACACCATCACCGCACCCACGTAAACCAGCACCAATGCAATCGCGAGAAATTCTGCTTCCAGCAACAGCCAGATACCGGCAGAGCTGATGAACGCCAGCACCAAGTACAGAACCGCATAGACTGGATTGCGGGCGGTAATTACACGCAATGCTGCAAACACAATCAACGCTGAGAATACATAAAATACGATGGTTTCAAAATTCATAAATTTTAGCCCTGTGAAACGTGAAATGTGAAAAGTGAAACGTAGAACCGGTTTTACATTTCACCTTTCACCTTTCACCTTTCACCTTTCACCTGTATTTCGCATCCGCCGCTCTATCCTCAGCGATTTGCTTTTCATGTTTATCGCCCATCGCCATCAACATCGGCTTGGTGTAATACAAATCGCCGCGCTTTTCTCCGTGATATTCGAACACCCGCGTTTCGACAATCGCGTCCACCGGGCAGGATTCTTCGCAGAATCCGCAGAATATGCACTTGACCATATCAATGTCATAGAGCGTGGTGCGGCGTGTGCCATCTTCGCGCTCGGCCACTTCAATCTTGATCGCCAGGGCCGGGCAAACGGCTTCGCACAACTTGCATCCGATGCAGCGCTCTTCGCCATTGGCATAGCGGCGCAGCGCGTGCAGCCCGCGGAAACGATAGCTTTGCGGCGTTTTTTCTTCCGGGAATTGCACGGTGATCTTGCGCGCGAAGAAATACCGCCCGGTCAGCGCCATGCCCTTGACCAACTCATAGAGCAGGAAGGTCTTAAAGAAATTTCTGATCATCTGCATATTATCTCCTCCGCGCCTTACCAAAGCCACAGCGGGGTCTGCATCCACACCGCAATCACCACGACCCAGACGATGGTGAGCGGGATAAACACTTTCCAGCCGAGGCGCATGAGCTGGTCATAGCGATAACGGGGAAAGGTCGCACGGAACCACAAAAATAAAAACAAAATAAATGAGACCTTACCCAGCAGCCAGATGAAACTATCCGGCAGAAACGGCAGCGGCGACAACCATCCGCCCAAAAACATGATTGAGGTCAGGAAGGCGATCAAAATCATGTTGGCATATTCGGCCAGGAAAAACAGCGCGAACGTCATGCCGGAATATTCCACATGGAAACCCGCCACGATTTCAGACTCGCCCTCGGCCATATCGAACGGCGCGCGATTGGTTTCCGCCACCCCGGAAATCAGGTACACCAGAAACATCGGGAACAGCGGAATCACGTACCAGTTGAGTATGCCAAAGCGGCCTTGCTGGCCGATCACGATATCGCCCAGATTCATGCTTTGCGAGACCATTAACACACACACCAGCGCAAAGCCCATGGCGATTTCGTAAGACACAATCTGCGCCGCCGAACGCACCGCACCCAGAAATGCATACTTGGAATTGGAGGCCCAACCGGCGATGATAATTCCGTATACCCCCAGCGAGGTCATCGCCAGAATATATAACAGCCCGGCATTCAGATCGGCCAGTGCCACGCCGTTACCAAAGGGCACCACCGCCCACGCAGCCAACGACGGAGCCAAAGCCATGATAGGAGCCAGAACGAATAAAAATTTGCTGGAACCCGTCGGAATGATAATTTCCTTGAGCAGCAATTTCACGCCGTCGGCAATCGGTTGCAACAGGCCGAAATATCCCACGCGATTCGGGCCGATACGGATTTGCATGTAGCCAATGACCTTGCGTTCTGCCAAGGTCAGATAAGCGACTGATAACATTATCGGCACGACAATGGCCAATATTTTTATCACCGTCCAAACCGGCAGCCAAGCTACGCCCAGTAGATTTTGCCCGCCTGTTTCCAAGGTTTGCAGCAGTTCCATCATGCCCGATCCCCAATCGCTTCCACGGTGATCGTGCCGAACATTGCGCCTAATTCAGCCGTGAGGAAATGCCCCGCCGCCACGCGGGCGGTAGCCACCGGCATGCTGTCATCGGCACGCGCCACCAAGCGCACGCTGGCTTTGCCCTGATGCACATTTACCAAGTCGCCGGCGCGCACATTCAGTTTCTGCAACTCGCTGCTATGCATCGCCACACCAGGAACGGCTGCGTCATGCGTCATTTGCAACGAGGCTGCACGGCGTACTACAGCATCAGCAAAATAGATCGGCACATCGCTGATGCGTTGCAAACCTGCATTATTACTGTTGGTCAAAGCTTGCAGCGCGATCCCTGCAATATGATTATTCAATTTGTCCGTCACGTTCTGCTCTGCCAGCTTCGGATTTGGCAATACTTCATCGCGTACCGCTTCACTGGAGTCGTAATCAAAACCAGCTACACCGAGCAAATTGCCCAACACCCGCAACACCTTCCAGGCCGGACGCGTTTCACCTAAAGGCTTGACCGCACCCCGGAAACTTTGCACCCGCCCCTCGGTATTCACAAAAGTGCCGGAAGTTTCGGTGAACGGCGCGATTGGCAATAACACATCGGCGTATTCCGTCGCGTGGTGTTTATAGGCAGACATGGCCACCACCATATCGGCGGCGTGCATTGCGGCCACCGCCTGTTGTGCGTCATGCATGTCCAGCTCCGGCTCGACATTTAGCAGCATATACGCCTTGCGCGGCGATGCCAGCATCTGCGCGGCATTCATCCCCTGCGCACCCGGCAGCGCACCGGCCAGATAAGCACCTACAGTATTTGCCGCCTCGCCCAGGTAACCGAATTTCGCGCCACACAATGCGGCGATATGCTCGGCCAGCAAGGAAATTTGCACAGCCTGCGGATGCTGTTGCGCAAAATTGCCGAGCAATACTGCGACACGCTCACCACTTGCCAGACTGTGCGCGATGGCAAGCGCTTGCGCAGAGGGTTGCACCACTTCGATAATTTTCTGTATGTCGCGGGATAATGGCGATCCTAATAGGAGAACGGATTTCTCAGCAGCGAGCACTTTCAGGATTTGCGCCAGTACATTGACCAACTCACTTGGAGCAATGATGGACTTGTTTGCCACCGGCATCAGTAATTCGTCATCGCTGGCATGCACGATGTTGGCCTGCGCACCCTTCTTGACGGCCCGCCGCACGCGCTGTGCAAGCAAAGGATGATCTTTGCGCAGAAAACT
>JANYHX010000268.1 GCA_025362155.1 Gallionella sp.
ACATGGGTTTCACGCACGCGGCGCGCGATCAGCTGGGTATATTGCGAACCGAAGTCGAGGATGAGGATTTTGGAGTGCATAGGGACTAGAGGCTGGGGGTTAGGGGCTGGTTGAGTTTGGCTTTTAGGGAATGCTGCAAACCTCGCAACATGCGACCAACTTCTCCCGTTTTTCCCAGTAACTCAGCTAGTTTACTTTCTTCAAGGTAATTTAATTGCTGCGCAAGGATAAGCTGTGTTTCTATTTCGGCCAATGATCCCATGGCTATTGATATGAAGCGCAAAAATTCCTTGGTCGAATCTCGAGCGTGTCCTTCCGCGATATTGGAGGGAACTGAAACTGCTGCGCGCTGCATTTGACTACTCAAGCCAAACACTTCGGATTTCGGGAAACCATGGGTCAGAGTATAAATATTCGTCGCTAACTGCATCGCAACTTGCCATACCTTCAAATCCCGATAATCCTGAATCACCATCCCCCAGTCCCTAGCCTCTAGTCCCTAACCTAATCCACATGATAATTCGGCGCTTCCTTGGTGATCTGCACATCATGTACATGCGATTCGCGTATGCCGGAAGAGGTGATTTCGACGAACTCAGCTTTGATGTGCATGGTGGCGATATCCGCACATCCCAGATAGCCCATGCTGGAGCGCAGGCCGCCCATCAGCTGATGGATCACTGCCGAGACGCTACCCTTGTATGGCACGCGCCCCTCCACGCCTTCTGGTACCAACTTGTCCTGATCGTCTTCGTTATCCTGGAAATAGCGGTCGCTGGAGCCTTGCTGCATCGCACCTAAACTGCCCATGCCGCGATAGGATTTGTAGGAACGCCCCTGGAATAATTCGATTTCGCCCGGTGCTTCTTCAGTACCTGCAAATAAACCACCCAGCATCACTGTATGCGCGCCCGCCGCAATCGCTTTCGAGATGTCACCCGAGTAGCGGATGCCGCCGTCGGCAATCAATGGCACTCCAGTTCCTTGCAATGCCTTGGCCACACTCTGGATCGCAGCGATCTGCGGCACACCGACCCCTGCCACAATGCGTGTAGTGCAAATCGATCCGGGACCAATACCGACTTTCACCCCATCCGCGCCGTGATCCAGCAAAGCTTGTGCCGCACTGCCGGTTGCAATGTTGCCGCCTATCACTTCAATATGCGGAAAATGAGTCTTGACCCACTTGACGCGATCCAGCACGCCCTGAGAATGACCGTGCGCGGTATCCACCACGATCACGTCCACGCCCGCCTCGGCCAACAGTGCGACACGCTCATCCGTCCCCTCGCCCACGCCGACTGCCGCACCGACACGCAGATGTCCAAAGCGGTCTTTGCAAGCAAAAGGGTGTTCGCTGGATTTTAAAATATCTTTAACCGTCATCAAACCGCGCAATTCAAACGCATCATTCACCACCATTACGCGCTCGATACGGTGCTTGTGCATCAGGCTGCGCGCCTCTTCCAGGGTAGCGTTTTCCTTCACAGTAATCAGTCTCTCAAGTGGCGTCATGATATTTTTAATCGGCTGATCGAGATTGCTCTCGAAACGCAAATCGCGATTAGTCACAATGCCGACCAACTGCTTCCCCTGTACTACCGGTAAACCGGAAATCTTGTGCTTGCGCGTCAAGCCGATTACGCTACTTACTGTCATATCCGGCGTAATGGTAATGGGGTCCTTGACCACGCCGCTTTCAAAGCGTTTGACTTTGGCGACCTTGGCTGCCTGCGCTTGTGCCGACATATTTTTGTGGATAATGCCTATCCCGCCTTCCTGCGCCAGCGCGATAGCCAGACGAGTTTCGGTGACAGTGTCCATCGCGGCAGACAGCAACGGGATATTCAAATTAATATTGCGAGTAAGTTGCGTGCGCAAACTGACATCGCGCGGCAATACGGTGGAGTGAGCAGGAACGAGCAGGACGTCGTCAAAGGTTAATGCTTTTTGAATGATGCGCATGAAACAGCCCCCCGGCATAACCAATGACTTCGCTATTGTTTTTTGATAGCCTAGTCAGATGGCTAGTAGTTTTACCAA
>JANYHX010000212.1 GCA_025362155.1 Gallionella sp.
TGGCTTGGGCGCTGTTGTAGCTGTCGTGAGCTTCGGTAAGCGCAGAGTTGGTTGGCATGGAACCGCACCCGGAGAGGATCGCAGTGGCGATCAGGATCAGGGGGAGGAATAGGTTTTTTGGCATGATGGACTCCATGATTAAGTGCAGATGTGTCAGGTTTAAGGGGTGGTGGTTTTACGGTCAATTTCCTGGCGCAGGATGCGGCTGTCGTCTTGTACAGCGTCGGCGGCTTTCTTGGCCTGGGCAGAGCGGGCAGTGGCTTCGGCTACCTGGGCGTCGACCTGGGCTTGTTCAGCCAGTTGCCGGGCGCGGACGTAGTCTTTTGCGCTCATGGCGCGTTCAGCCGCGTCCATTTTGTCGACGGCTGATTTGAGCTGGACTGGGGCATATTCATTGCCGCCGGCACTGGTGGCGTTGCTTACCGCTGCACGCGAGAGAGCCATTTGCTCGGTGGGGGCGGGGGTACTGGCGCAGGCTATTAATAACGAAGCTGCCGCGAGGCTGGTGACCAGACCACGCAAGATTCGTTGGGGGGAAAAAGTGGTACGGGTGAGTTTTTGCATGTTTAATCCTAAGCTAGGTGAGTTATGGTTAATTGCCTGGTAAATATTTTTAAGGAGATATATTCCGCCTTTGTGTAATGCAAATAGTATGGTACGAATGTCGGGAGAGTCTGTGCGTTATCCTACATAGCTGTGATAAATTCAAAAAAGTGGGGGTTGGGTGCATGACTTCACCTTCGCAATCCTGGCTGCTCAGCTTATGACTCTAACCAAAATCATTACAATGGCAATTACCAGCAGAATATGAATGAACCCACCCATGGTGTAGGAGGAGACCAGCCCCAGCACCCACAGAATTAACATAATGACGGCAATGGTATAGAGCATGATCGACCTTTCTATTTTTACGATGGGATTTCGCGTTCACAGCGTAAACGCAGCTTTAATAAAATTTTCTGTGCAGCTTAAAAGCTAAATCGCCAGCCTTGCTGCGTTGGAATTTATTTGCCGTAGCGTGTCTTTGCTTCGCTTATACAATGATCCTTGGCAGCACCTGAAAGCGCATCGCATTTTTCCTTTGCTACCGCATAATCGGCATCGCGTTTGTCAGTGGCGGCGTCATGACGTGCTTCGCTGCTTTTTTCTTTCGCCTTCATGCGAGCATCAGCAGAATCTTCGTGGGCATTAGCGTTTGCCTCCGAAGTTTTCCAGTGTGCCTTGGCATCTGCTTTTGCATGTACGCGTGCGGCCTTCGCTTCTTTCACACACACGTCTTTTGCATTGCCACCTTTGTCATCGCATTTTTCATTAGCCACGGCATACTCGGCTTCTGCCTTGGCAAGGCTGACTTCGTAATCGGCCTTTTTAGAAGGCTTGTAGCGCGCTTCCAATTCGGCTTCGGCAACTTTTTTCTTGCCTTTGGCTTCTTCTTTACAGATGTCCTTGGCATTCCCAGCCAGGGAACCACACTGATCCTTGGCTGACTTGTATTCCGCCTTGATATTTTTTTCTTCAGCCTTGTATTCATCCCTCGACATACCTTGCGCCATAGCACTAACGCCATACCCCAAACTAATTGCCAGCAAAATTGCGCTTGTATTGATTTTATTCATGATGGTATTCCTTTAAAAATTGTCAGTGAATGAAGCTGGGTGCCGAGCAAAAATCTATTAAATATCATCGCTGATGCACTGATATCCGTCCGTGCGTTAGCGCACATTTGTCCTGAGCCCATGCCAAAAATAACTTAACCCAAATCCACTTCGATGTGATGCGGCCTATGGTCATCCACAAGAGGAATGATGCCCTGCCCCCTCACTGTTCCCGCTGTAGCTGGATACTCTATGGCAGCGTTGAGTACTGTACCGTCCTCGGTGATGCGGATTACCTGTTGGGATTTTCCCTCAGTGCGCCTGATGGTGATGTGGTAATAGGTCTGACGATAGCGATAATGGATTTTGTAGGATTTCCAATGAGCCGGGATGCACGGTGCAATGCGCAATTGATCGACTTCCAGCTGCAATCCCAGTAGTGTTTCTACTGTCAGCCGGTACATCCAGCCCGCCGCGCCGGTGTACCAGGTCCAGCCCCCCCTGCTGGTGTGGGGCGCAGCTCCGTATATATCAGCGCACATGACGTATGGCTCGACTTTATAACGCTCGATATCTTCCGCCCGGCTGCCATGATTGATGGGATTGAGCATGGCGAATAGTTCCCACGCCCGTTCTCGCTCGCCCATCATCGCAAATGCCATGGTGATCCAGATCGCCGCATGGGTATATTGGCCACCATTTTCGCGGACGCCGGGGACGTAACCTTTGATATATCCAGGTTCCAGCTCTGATTTATCGAAAGGCGGAGCGAGCAATTGAATTATTTTTGCATCGCGTCGTACCAAACGTTTTTCTGCTGCCGCCATTGCCTGGCCAGCCCGCGCCGGATCTCCACCACCCGAAA
>JANYHX010000082.1 GCA_025362155.1 Gallionella sp.
GAAAGCCTTTCTCTATGGCGTGCCGATCGGGGCGTTGGGATCCGTGAGGAGCTGCAGATTGTGATCAATAAGCAGAGACTATCGGAAGCGGTACTGGATCAGCATCGTCACCATCTGGAAACACTGGTTGAGGAACGCACCCGGGAACTGGCCAGATCCAAAAATGTGGCGGAAGCCGCCAATCTCGCCAAATCAACTTTTCTGTCCAGCATGAGTCATGAATTGCGCACTCCGCTGAATGCCATTCTGGGCTTCGCCCAGTTGCTGGATGCCAGTTCCCCTCCGCCTACAGACAGCCAGCGAACCAAGCTGCAGCATATTATAAAAGCGGGCTGGTATTTGCTGGAACTGATTAACGAAATCCTTGATCTCGCCGTCATCGAGTCGGGCAAGCTGCCGCTCTCTCTTGAGCCGGTATCGTTGGTTGAGGTCATACGTGAATGCCAGGCCATGATAGATACGCAAGCGCAAAAACATCATATCCAGATCAACTATCTTCCCGTCGACCCCACCTGGTTTGCCTGCGCCGACCGTACCCGGGTGAAGCAGGTACTGATCAATCTGCTTTCCAATGCAATCAAATATAACCGCGAACATGGCTCAGTCGAAGTGCAGTGTACTGCTAGCCAGGAACGCATCCGCTTCAGTATCAAGGATACGGGTGCGGGGCTCTCGGCGGACAAGCTGGCGCAATTATTCCAGGCCTTCAATCGGCTCGGGCAAGAGGCCGGCGTGGAACAAGGCACCGGCATAGGCCTGGTGGTCACCAGGAAACTGGTCGAGATGATGGGAGGGACGATCGGCGTGGAAAGTACCGTGGGTGTGGGCACTGTATTCTGGTTTGAATTAATTCGCGATTTAACAGCGCAACCTGCTGCAAGCAATATCATCAAGCCGAAAAAATTTGCGCCACAAGCCGGTGCAACTACAGCACTGCGTACCCTGCTTTATGTGGAAGACAATCCAACCAGTCTGACATTGGTGGAAAAAATTATTGCGGATCACACCCCCTTGCGCATGTTAAGCGCAGGCGATGGGGCTCTCGGCGTAGCGCTGGCCAGCGCTCATCTCCCGGATGTGATCCTGATGGATATCAATCTGCCCGGCATCAGCGGAATCGAAGCCATGAATATCTTGCGCAAAAACCCGGCAACCCAACATATCCCCATCATTGCCTTGACTGCCAATGCAATGCATGACGACATTGAGACAGGACTGGAGGCGGGATTTTTCCGCTATCTCACCAAGCCGATCAAGCTCAATGAATTATTAAAGTCATTGGATGAGGCACTGGAGCTGGTGGAAAACAGGGGGTAGAACAAATTAGGGAGGAGCATAGGGAAGCGCGCTTTTGCGACAGCCCCTCTTGAACGCAGGGTTAAGCTGCGATTTCAAGATACTCTACGATGCTTGCCGGTTGTGGGACGGGCAAACCATCTTCGATAAGACCCTCGATGTGAAATCCGATTGCCTCACGCATTTCCCGCTCGGTTTCTTCGACGGTGAAGCGTTTACTTTCATGGGGCGAGGACAGCAGATTGCTATGGCGTTGCCAGAAATGCCCGCGCAAGTCCTTGGTTATCACCACCAACGGCTTTATTAGCTTCCTTGGTAAATTTTGACAACTAAAGTCAGCAACATGTAACCTTTTCAAACCCGCTCACGAATGTAGGGATGCATGGGTGAAAGACCGAGAGGTGATCGAAACTGATAAATTTGAATCCATGCGTTTGCATTAAAATAGTTTTGCTTTCTCCGACCCAGGGTCGGCGCTAAGCTCTCCGTTAACCAACACAAAGGAATTATCATGAACAACAATCACCTTCTCTCCGCCGCAATCGGTAGCTTACTCGTACTTGGGCTGGCCAGCGGCAATGCCAACGCCGCTGAAAAAAAAATGGAAATGGAAAAATGTTTTGGCATCGCCAAAGCTGGCATGAATGATTGCTCCAGCAACAAGAGCGCGCATTCCTGTGCGGGGCAGGCCACCAAAAGCAATGACCCGATGGATTTTGTTGCGGTGCCCAAAGGCACTTGCGACAAAATCGCCGGCGGCAGCATGTCTGGTAGTGCCATGAAACCGATGTAATGAAACCGATGTAATGAAAAAGCCCGCAATGGATACCTTGCCGTGCATTGCAGGTATTGGCTTGCGGGCGCCTCATTACCGCGAGGTGTTGCGGGATTTACCCCAGCTGGGCTGGGTAGAAGTGCATAGCGAAAATTTTTTCGGCGGGGGCGCGCCGCTGCGCACCTTGCTCAAGGTACGCGAGCATTACCCCGTCAGTCTGCACGGTGTGGGCATGGGGCTGGCTTCTGCCGATGCGCTGGCTCAGGAACATCTCTGCGCTTTGCAACGCCTGTGTGAAACGCTGCGACCTGCCGCCGTTTCGGAACATCTGTGCTGGAATGCTGCAGGAGGAGTGGTAGTCAATGACTTGCTGCCCTTCCCTTATACGCAAGCAGCCTTGTCCAATACTGCGATGCACGTAGAACAAGTTCAGGAGAAACTGGGCCGCCAACTGCTGGTGGAAAATCTTTCCAGCTATTTGTCGTTCTCGCACAGTGAAATGAGCGAAGGCGAGTTCCTTGCCGAATTATCACGGCGCACCGGCTGCGGCATTCTTTTTGATGTGAATAATCTGTATGTGAATGCGCGTAATCTGGGCGTGGATGCCGAGGCTTTCATCAAGACACTGCCTGTTGACGCCGTGGCGGAATACCATCTGGCTGGATACAGCGAGGGGAATGGATGTTTGGTGGATACCCATAGCAATCCGGTTCACCCCGCAGTCTGGGAATTATATGAAGCGGCGTTGCGCCACATCGGAGCTCGCCCTACTTTGATCGAATGGGATGCCGACATTCCCGCACTGGCGGTTTTACGGGATGAGGCAGCACAGGCGCAATTACGCATGGAGAGGAATTGTGAGTTCGCTGAATGATGATCTGTTCAGATTTACGCAGGCCATCGTTAGCGACGTTGCGTTGCCAGCGCAGATCAATCGCGCTTATTTAAACTATCCGGCAACCACTGCGCTTGAAGTTTACCGCAACAATTATCGCGGCAATCTGCATGATGCACTGGCAGGCGCTTATCCGGTTATCGAGCAACTGGTCGGCAAAGAATTTTTTAGAAGTTTGACGCGAGCATTCATCGCACAGCATCCTTCGCACAGCGGAAATTTGCATCACTACGGCAAACAGTTGCCCGCTTTTATCAGGACATTTACACCTGCCCAAAGTCTGGCCTACCTGCCGGATGTGGCCACACTGGAATGGGCCTGCCACTGCGCCTATTTCGCAGTGGATGCCGCCAGGCTCGACATTAGCAAGTTGGCGCAAACCCCTCCCGAACAATATTCCCACTTGATCCTGCACACTCATCCGGCTTGTCATGTGGTGCGCTCGAGCTACCCGGTGGCAGCCATCTGGCATGCACACCAGCCCGGCGCAGTTGAGGATTTTCATATCGATCCGGATAGCGGCCCCAGCATTGCTGTGGTAATCCGCAATGAAGATGTGGTCCAGGTCGGTGATCTGGTTGAAGCCGAAGCCGACTGGTTGTCGAGTCTCCGTACGGGCACAACGCTAGGCGCAGCAACGGATGTCACACTGGAAAAATATCCGCATTTTGATTTGTCACAGAGCCTCACCAAGTTGGTATCGCTGGGTGTGTTTACCGATTTTAATCTGGAGGGAACGCAATGAAAATTTTGCTGAGCCTGAGCCGCTTTTATTACCGGGCGGCACGCCTGCCGGAATGTCTCGCCCCCGCATTCGATCTGGGATTACGGCTGTTCCTTGCCAACGTATTCTTCAAATCGGGGTTAACCAAAATAAAAAGTTGGGATAGCACGCTATACCTGTTTCGTGATGTCTATCAGGTACCGCTGCTGCCACCCGAGTTGGCCGCCTGGTTTGCTACCAGTGCAGAACTGGGCTTATCCGTGCTGCTGGTACTGGGGCTGTTCGGACGTTTTGCTGCGGCAGGCCTGTCCATTCTCAATGTGGTTGCGGTTATTTCCTACTCGGAATTAAGTGAATCCGGCCTTAATCAGCACCTGTACTGGGGAATGTTGCTGGCGGTGTTGCTAATATTAAGCCGTGGCAGATGGTCTGTGGATTTCTGGGTGGATTCCTGGCTGGAAAAACGATTGCAAAAACCTGCATAAAAAACTAGAGTAGGTTGATTAAAGTCAAAACGCTCTTTGAAATACCAAGAATTGTGTAACCTGGGGACACTCAATATGAAAGCTCACCACCTGCTCATCACCACGGCCATTACCAGTCTGCTTGCTGTCGGCATCAGCTCTGCATCCAGTGCTCCTTACGGCGATGATGATGAGAAATGTTACGGTGTGACCAAAGCCGGTCAGAATGGCTGTAACAGCAATAAAAGCAAGCACTCCTGCGCCGGACGTTCAAAAATTGATAACGATCCCAACGATTTTATAATGCTGCCCCAAGGAAGTTGCTTGAAGATTGGTGGCAAACTGAAGCCTGCCGGGAACAAAAAGCCCTCCCCTAAAAAAATGTAATCAGTTCTGCGGGGCATACTGTGCAACGATATGCCGTGCGGCGTAATATTTTTGGCATACAAGTAAGGATACTGAATGTTTCAACGCAGGTTATGGTGGGCTTTTCTTTTTGTTTTGGCGGTGGGCATTCTGGTGTCAGCGCGCATAGTCTCGCTGGGGGACTCGGTGCAGGCGGTGAACCACACATTTATCGCCGAGAAACTTCCGCTGTCCCAGCGCATCGGTGAATTACACGGCGCCATGGCGGATGAAGAGCGCCTGTTGTATGAGTATTATTCCTACACCGCAACCCGGAGTGCATTCCAGCAACAACGCGCGCAGAATCATGCCAATCTCGACAGTATCGTTGCGCAACTGGAAAAGGACGCAGGCTCGCGTGGACAGATAGCCGAGTTGCGTACCCAAATTACGGAACTGGATCGACTGTCTGATGACCTGTCTGCAACACTGGCCAGCAAGGAAGTGAACTGGGATATGGCGCGTGCGATCTTGATGCAGGTCAAACCAAAGGTCAGGGAAATCGAGGCGACGCTCGCCGCCATGGCCTCATCCAATCAGCGCGCGGTGGACAGTCTGGGCGCCGATTCCCAGCGCAGCGTTTCAACCATGGTACGTTGGGTTGTGGGCTTTTCGATATTGATTTTCGGTGTGGCATTTTTTGTGGGTTACTACGTTGTCGCCATCATACGCGAGGGAGTAGAGCGCCGCAGGCTGGCGATGTTTCCCGAGCGTGATCCCAATCCGGTGTTGCGCCTCAGTGCTTCAGGCGAGGTGCTTTACGCCAACCCGGCAACAGCCGAGTTGCTTACCCAGCTGAATCTTTCACCTACCCATCCGACGCAATTATTGCCAGCCGATTTGCGTCGCCATCTGGATGAAACCCGTGCGACTTCCACCTCAAAAACACACTTCGAGTATGCCCATGAAAAATACACGCTCGAATGTACCATAGCCTATCTGGCCGATTATTCAGAGTTCCACGTTTACGTCAAAGATGTCACCGCACGCAAGCTGGCCGAGGAAAAGCTGGCCTTCCAGGCATTCTTTGATCCAGCCACTGACCTGCCGAATCAATACCGCTTGCGCGAGGAACTGGCCGCAGCATTTACGCAGCAGCGTGCAGGAACAGTGATGATGATAGTCGCCGACCGCGAGCAGGAAATTTTTGAAAGCTTCGGCGCAGTTGAAACCGAGCGCTGGCTGGTCAAGGTGGCCTATCGCTTGCGTGATGGAATTAACGTGAAGGAAGAAATCCTTTATCGCTTCGGCAGCAATGCCTTTGTTCTGGTGTGCTGGGCTGGCGATCTAGCCAGTGCGCAGCAGCGTGCCGAATTGTTGCTGCGCACTGCGCAGAATCCACTGCAGGTGGAAAGGCGGGAATTGTTTTCCACGCTGTCGATTGGAGTAACGCTCATGGAAGGTGATCCTTGCAGCGATGCCGCAAGCATGGCGGAAGCGCAAATGCAGCAGGCTGCGTCTGCTTGTAACCGGGTACGCCGCGCCGGAGGAAATGACTTTGCGATTTATGATGAAGCGATGGGACGCGCCGCTGCCCAGGCTTTGCGTTTGATTGCCGATCTGCAACACGCGGTGGAAAACGACGAGCTACGTTTGCATTATCAACCCAAGGTAGATGCAATCAGCGGACGTATGGTGGGCATGGAAGCACTGGTGCGCTGGATGCATCCGGAGCGCGGTATGATTTCCCCGATTGAATTTATTCCGCTGGCCGAAGACACTGGCCTGATTGTGGCGATAGGCCGCTGGGTATTGCGCGAGGCATGCCGACAAAATGCCGCCTGGCAACAGGCAGGACTGCGCCCGCTGCGGGTGGCAGTTAATCTTTCTGCACGACAATTCCGTTCCAGCAAGCTATTGAGCGACATTGATGCGGCGCTGGCCGAAATGGCACTTCCCGCCAGTTTGCTGGAACTGGAAATTACCGAAAGCATGGTGATGGAGGATCCTGAAGGAGTCAGGAGCTTGCTGGACAAAATTCGCAGCCGGGGCATACATCTGTCGCTGGACGATTTTGGTACCGGCCATTCTTCATTGGCTTATCTGAAGCGCTTTCCGATTGATTGTGTGAAAATCGACCGGGCATTCATCAAAGACACACCAGCAAATACAGACGATGTGGCCATTGCCAGGACGATCGTTGCGATGGCCAAATCGCTGGGCTTAACGACCGTGGCTGAGGGGGTGGAAACTGCCGAGCAGTTTGAATTGCTGAAAGCCATGGGCTGCGACCAGATACAAGGCTATTTTTTCAGCCGTCCTTTGCCGCCAGACGAATTTGCGGATTTTTACCGCGCATCGCTATGAGTAATTGTTACTCTCAATTACTCACCCCCTTAACGCGCCTATTTAACATTCCAGCTTGACCGATAGCCGCTATTTCTATCGCGATTTGCCTGCGCTCCAGAATTTTTCCGAGGCATTGGAAACCAGCCGCCATACTTTGCTTCCGGAAGATTGGTGGATAGTCATTGCCGACGTAAAAGGTTCGACAAAAGCCATCGAGGCCGGTGATTACAAAAAGGTCAATACTGTAGGAGTGGCCTGTATCGCAGCGGTGACTAACGTGGATAGAAGCATTGATATCCCCTTCGTGTTCGGCGGAGATGGTGCATCGTTTGCGGTACCGGGTATTTTCGTGGAACCCGTTATTGTGGCGTTACGCGGTGCGCAAAAATTGTCCCGTGTTAGTTTCCAGCTTAATTTGCGCGCAGGCCTGGTTAAGGTCAGTGATCTAAGTAGGCAGAATCTCTGGGTGCAGGTGGCGAAAATTCGCCTTTCTGCGCATATGACTCAAGCGGCCATGTCCGGCCTGGGCTGGTATGAGGCCGAAAAACGGGTCAAAGCGCCAGATGCGGTTGGAGTACTGATGGTGCACGAAGACGAAGGTCCAGCTGAAGCACACTTCGACGGATTCGAATGCCGCTGGCAGGGAGTCCCCAGCTTTAATGGACATAAACTTTCCTTGTTGGTGGCTGCCATGTCGAGTGAGTCGGCCACCAATCTCAATACTTATCAGGCTGTCTCTGAAAAAATCCAGGTCATCTATGGGGATGTAGCCAACTATCACCCCTTGCATCCCAAGGACATGCAGCTCACCTTTAATCTCGCCATGCTGAGTCATGAATGGCGCGTCAGGACCGGGGTTTCAGGCAGATTGGGAAAACTGCGCTATGCGATAAAAATATTATTTCAAAACGTAGCCGGCGCGTATCTTGTTGCGCGTAACAGGGATACCAAAGAAGTTCGCTGGGGCCATTACCGGGATGAACTGGTCGACAATACTGATTTTCGAAAGTTTGACGGCATGTTGCGCATGGTTATGGATGGCAGCGAAGCGCAGGCTGAAGAATTAAGTGAATATCTCGAGTCACAATTTCTTTCTGGTCGATTAGTGTTTGGTATGCATAAATCCCGCGAAG
>JANYHX010000109.1 GCA_025362155.1 Gallionella sp.
AAAAAGTCCATCACGATTTCCGCCATCGGCATTTCATACACCAGCATCACCTGCTTGCCGTGATAGCTGATGTTAATCTGCGCACCGCGCTTCTGGGTACACAGGGTAATGACTGAGCCGACATATTCGTTCGGCATATATAAATTTACCGTGACTATCGGCTCGCGGATTTCCTCGATCTTTGAAGGGTCGGGCATCTTGGACGGATTATCCACGGTCAGCACCTTGCCGTCACGCTGCACTACCTCATAAATCACGGTCGGCGCGGTGGTAATCAAGTCCATATCGAACTCGCGCTCCAAGCGCTCCTGCACGATCTCCATATGCAACAGGCCGAGGAAGCCGCAACGAAAGCCAAACCCCAGTGCCTGTGATACTTCCGGCTCGTAACGCAAGGCCGCATCATTCAGCTTGAGCTTCTCCAGCGAGTCGCGCAAGGCTTCATATTGGTTGGATTCCACCGGAAACAATCCGGCAAATACTTGTGGCTGAACCTCCTTGAAACCGGGCAACGCCTGCTGTGCTGGCTTGCTCAAATGGGTAATGGTGTCGCCGACCCGGGCTGCTTTCAGTTCCTTAACCCCGGCGATGATAAATCCCACCTGACCGGCGCTCAAACTTTCTCGCGGTTGCGATTTGGGCGTGAACACGCCAACGTGCTCGGTCAGGTGTTGTGCGCCCGTCGCCATGAACAGGATTTTTTCCTTGGGCTTGAGTGTGCCGTTCATTACCCGTACCAGCATCACCACGCCGACGTAGTTATCGAACCAGGAATCAATAATCAGCGCCTGCAACAGCGCGTTGGGATCGCCTTTTGGGAACGGTACCTTGGCGATCATCGCTTCCAGCACATCCTGTACGCCCTCGCCGGTCTTGGCCGAACAGCGCACCGCATCATGCGCATCAATGCCGATCACCTCTTCGATTTCTTCGATGGCGTTTTCCGGATTGGCTGAAGGTAAGTCGATCTTGTTCAGCACGGGTACCACTTCGACACCCAGATCCAGCGCGGTGTAGCAATTTGCCACAGTCTGCGCTTCCACTCCCTGCGAAGCATCTACCACCAGCAGCGCGCCCTCGCAAGCCGACAACGAGCGCGATACCTCGTAGGAAAAGTCGACGTGGCCGGGCGTATCAATCAGGTTGAGATTGTAAATTTGACCATCACGCGCCTGGTAATTTAACGCAGCAGTCTGCGCCTTGATGGTGATGCCGCGCTCGCGTTCCAAATCCATGGAGTCGAGCACCTGTGCTTCCATCTCGCGGTCGGATAACCCGCCGCACAACTGGATAATACGATCAGCTAAAGTGGACTTGCCATGGTCGATGTGAGCAATGATGGAGAAATTACGGATATGCTGCATAGAGTCCAAAATAAAAATCCCGCCTTAATCAGCGTTTTCGGGAAAACACCCAATATTTCAAAGGGGCGGATTCTAGCTGATTTAGGCGGGACACGCAGGACTGTGGTTATTTCTCGTCCAGCTTGATCGCAATATACGAAGCGCTATCACCCCTACGTACTAACAAGGCAACGTTCCGTCCATTGGGGACCGACTTAAGCAGTTCATTTAGCTGGGCGAATGAACGTAGTGGCACATTGCCGATAGACATCAGCACATCGCCCGGATGCAATCCGGCAGCACGTGCAGCGGAGCCTTTAATTTCTTCCACCAGCAAGCCGCTGCTGATTTGCAGTTCCTGAAGTTGCTCGCTGTTCAATTCGCTGACGGAAATCCCCAGACGCGCAACCATTTCAGCCTCACTATCAGATGGTTTTTTGGCAGGCGCTGTAAGCTTGGCATCTTCTGGCATAGCCGCGATTTCCACGGTGACTTGCCGTGTCTTGCCTTTACGCCACAATTCCACTTCTACCTTGGTGCCCGGCTTGACGGCCGCGACCATGCGTGGCAAATCGCTGGAATTATTCACCGCTTTGCCGTCAAATTTAAGAATGACATCACTGGCCTGAATGCCCGCCTTATCGGCCGGGGCATTTTTTTCTACATTACTGATCAGCGCTCCAGCGGCCTTACTGAGGCCAAATGAGTCGGCCAACTCGCGGGTCAATTCCTGTATCGTCACGCCGATCCGTCCGCGCGTCACTTTGCCGGTGCTGCGCAATTGATCCACCACCTGCATGGCCACATCAATCGGGATGGCAAAAGACAAACCCATCGAACCGCCGGAGCGCGTATATATTTGCGAATTTATTCCGACTACTTCTTCACCCATATTAAACAAGGGGCCACCCGAGTTGCCCGGGTTAATGGCCACATCGGTCTGAATGAAGGGCACGAAATTATCCTGCGGCAAAGAACGCCCCTTGGCACTGACTATCCCGGCAGTGACGCTATTATCAAAACCAAATGGCGAACCGATCGCTACTACCCATTCGCCCACTTTCAGCTTGTTGGGGTCGCCCACATTTATTTTCGGCAAGCCCGTCGCATCGATTTTCAGCAAAGCCACGTCGGTACGCTTGTCCACACCAATCACCTTGGCGCGGAACTCGCGTTTGTCGGTCAGGCGCACGGTAATCTTGTCGGCACTGTCTACCACATGAGCATTCGTCATGATGTAACCATCGGCACTAATGATAAAACCGGACCCGAGCGATTGCGACTCCTGTTCGCGCGGCATTTGCGGCGCAAAGCGGCGGAAAAATTCGAAGAACGGATCGTTCTCAGGGATATTGGGCAGCCCCTGCATATTTTGAATAATCTGCGTAGTGCTGATATTCACTACCGCAGCACCTTGGGTTTCCACCAGGTCAGTAAAATCAGGCAACTCTTTGCCCTGAGCAGTGACGCCGCAAATTAATAGGGAGAGCAATACGAATACAACTGCGGATTTTCTCAACATGATTCCCTCACAAGATACTTTATTTATACGAAAAATAAACCAAGAATCGGTGCGCCTTGGCACCCTTGTTCTCTACTCTTCAACCCATTGTCGCGCAATATAAGGTTGGAAGCGACTTCTCGCATGGCGCAAGGCCATCCATCTGGCAATCACAAAGCCACCCACCAAACCCAACGCCGCGCCTATGGCCGCATACGCATCACGTTGCCCAGCGGATTCCGCCCCCATACTGCCTAGCATCGTACCCATCACTAACAGCAATAATGGCAATATATAAACCATGCCGATCCCGTGCAATACGGCACCCTCGGCAACCGAAATGACGACTTCATCACCGATGCAGGCATTGATGGAATTATCTACCTTGAGTTGACGGGGGGTATTGCAAAATAATTGGGACAGCTTGCTTGCCCCGCAACCTTTGCCTTGGCATAGCTCACAGCCATTAGGGCGGTAGGCTTTAACCACAGCAAATTGCCCTTCAAGCTGCATAATAATAGCGCGGGTTTCCAGCATGGTTACTTGCCGTTATAACGTACTGACTCGAGCACCTGCATCACGGTGCGGGGCGGCACTTCTCCCACTACAGTGATCAGATTTTTGTCTACGACCTTGTGATATAAATTCATTGCACCGCGGCTGGACAATCCATCTACATCGTCCTCGTCCTGATCATTCGGTTCAATAAATATTGAAATTGCACTCCATCCATCCGAAAAAACCATTTGTGTTACAGGAGCATGTTTGCCGCGCATAGACCGCAATATTTCCATATTTTTCTTGTAGCCAGCGGGCAGCATATCCACTGTCCAGCCGCTATTGGCAGGTGTGATTTCCTTGGCTATTGCAGATGATCCAGATACATTTTGAGGGAGCTTAACCCAAGACCGATCAATGTCACCGCCAATTTGCAGTTGGGTAAAAGCATATTGTTCCACCAATTTATTTTTGTCGCCCAGCACCGCAGCCTTCAAAAGCAAACCTGAATCCGTATGAACCCATATTTTATGCGCATAGCGCAAGTTATCCTTGGGCTGGAATAAAATGACTTGAGCATTATATCCTGCTACCCGCTCTACTCCGAGCAGCTTGGCTTGATAATTCGCGCTTAAAGCGGACAATTGCTCGGGTAATAAGGAGGGGAATTTGCCACTAACTTGTTGACTCTCTACTTGGACTGCTTTGTGATCACTGTAATCCCAAACCTGCCCATCGTGGCGAACGATTTGGCGCTGCGGGCCGTCCAGACTTTCCAGCTTCTCATATTCCCCATTAACTTCAGTAACGTGAATGATTTTTGAGGTCTCGACACGATTATCATATTGGTAAACGAATACCCCGCTGTAATCGGTTTGATGTCCGGCAAAAGCAACCGTTTCAAGCCAATCAAGGCTAGCCGATCTCTCTTCTGCATACACATTGCCCACGCTGGCCAACATTAGGCCGCACAATACGAGGAGTAGCTTCATCGCTATTTTTTCCCAGTATTTTTTTTCATTTTGGATTATTTTTCATTTGGGATATTTTTAACAGGGGCTTCATCGCCACCGTAGGAAACCGTGCGGATGTAAGAGGCACTACCATCCATTTCTGCGCTAGGAGAAAATTCCTGATGAGCAATCAAATAATCATTGGAACTAGGCCGGGTTTGCATGTTCACAGGGCGAGCAGCATTTTGTTGCATTGCCATTTTCGGCGCGCCTTCAGGGCTAATCTGCAATGACATCCACGCCACTGCGCTCACCGCCGCTAACGAAGCCGCCGCGGATATCGCCCAAGTGCGTATTTTGCGCTTGGCCACACGGCCGCGTGAAACCAGCACCACCGGCTCCTCGCGCAATCGCTCACGCACTTTCGCGCTTAAATCACAATGGATATGATCCGGTTGACGCAGCGCATCCCCAATCAAATGATAAACCGCCCAGTTTTTGCGAACAGTAGCATCATCCTTAACTTCACCGAGCAGATTTTCCGCCTCATCCTCGAATAATTCGCCGTCCATCAATGCAGAAATACTTTGTTTCATAATTACCACCTCTTACCTTTACTGGTTTCCAACAAGGGCCGTAGATTTTCCGCTATCGCTTCCCGTGCCCTGAAAATTCTTGACCTGACAGTGCCTATGGGGCAATTCATTACGCTGGCAATTTCCTCGTAACTCAATCCCTCAATTTCGCGCAACGTCAGAGCGCTACGTAAATCCTCTGGCAATTGCTGCAACGAAGCTTGCACGACACCGACAACTTGCTTACTCATAAGTTCATTTTCCGGTGTATTCACTTCGCGCAACAGGCTGGCTTCTTCAAAAGACTCCGATTCCTCCGCATCAAACGACGTACTGGTGGGAGCACGACGCTTGCTGGCCAATAAGTAATTTTTTGCGGTGTTAATGCCGATGCGATACAGCCAAGTGTAAAACGCACTCTCACCGCGAAAACCAGGCAAGGCGCGGTAGGCCTTGATAAAAGCATCCTGCGTGACATCCTCAGCCTCTGCCGTATCCCGTACAAAACGCGAAATGAGCCGCCCCAGCTTGCGTTGATATTTGGATACCAACAGGTCAAAGGCATGCTTATCACCACGCTGAACGCGCTCTACCAACTGCTGATCCACTTCCCGGTCTGTCATCCCTGACTATTCCAAATTATTATTGTAATTGCATGATTTATTCTGAGTCGCAAGTATAACCGCTCCGCTTCTCTAAGGACAATCGACACAGTGCCTTACCTGCTCATGCTGTCTTTTCGTCTCGTCTGCTATAGTCTTGCTTCAACTCATACCCCGAGAAACAAGTTGCTACAATTTGACACTCTGATAATCGGCAGCGGATTGGCCGGACTGACGCTGGCCCTCAAGCTGGCCGAGCAGCAAAAAGTGGGACTGATTACCAAAAAATCCTTGCTGGACGGTGCTAGTGGTCAGGCACAAGGCGGTATTGCGGCTGTATTATCCGGGGAGGATTCGCTGGATGCCCACATCCAAGACACCTTGATCGCAGGAGCAGGGCTATGCGATGAAGCCGCCACCCGCTATGTAGTCGAGCACGGCAGAGCCGCCATTGACTGGCTGTTAGCCCAAGGCGTTCCTTTTACCAAGGACATCTCCAACGAGATGGGATATCACCTCACCCGCGAGGGAGGGCATAGCCACCGACGCATCATTCATGCCGCCGATGCGACTGGTCACGTCGTGCAGGAAACCCTCGCAACGCGTGTGCTGCGCCACCCGAACATCACTGTGCTGGAAAACTATATGTCGGTTGATTTAATCACTGGCAAGAAATTGGGGCGGCAAGATAATCGCTGCTATGGGGTTTATGCGCTCAATAGCCAAAGCGATGAAGTCATTACCATCACCGCGCAAAACACCATTTTGGCTACGGGCGGAACCGGCAAGGTTTATCTTTACACCACCAATCCCGACACCGCCACTGGGGATGGCATTGCCATGGCTTGGCGCGCCGGATGTCGCGTGGCCAATATGGAGTTCATTCAGTTCCATCCGACTTGTTTATATCATCCCCATGCAAAATCTTTTCTGATCAGCGAGGCGGTGCGCGGTGAAGGCGGTATATTGAAACTACCCAATGGCACACGTTTCATGCCGAACCATGATGAGCGCGCGGAACTCGCGCCGCGCGATGTCGTAGCCAGGGCGATAGACTTCGAAATAAAAAAGCGCGGACTGGATTGTGTTTATCTCGACATCTCTCACCAATCAGTAGAGTTTCTGCAGGAACATTTTCCGACCATCTATGCGCGCTGCCTGGCACTGGGGATTAATATCAGCAACGAACCCATCCCGGTAGTTCCCGCAGCGCACTACACCTGCGGCGGTGTCGTGGCCGACCTGCACGCACGCACCGATATAGAAAATCTGTATGCAGTGGGGGAAACCGCCTATAGCGGATTACACGGGGCTAATCGGCTGGCCAGTAATTCACTGCTGGAATGTCTGGTATTTGCGGATGCCGCAGTTCGTGACATTTTGAACAAGCCTCACCACTCATCCCCCGCCCTGCCTGCCTGGGATGAAAGCCGCGTGACCGACGCAGACGAGCAAATCGTCATTTCGCACAACTGGGCCGAATTACGGCACTTCATGTGGGACTATGTAGGTATCGTGCGCACCAACAAACGTCTGCAACGCGCTCAACACCGTATCCAATTGCTGCAGGACGAAATTAACGAGTATTACACCAATTTCCATATCAGCTCAGATTTGCTGGAACTGCGCAATCTAGTGTTGAACGCCGAATTGATTGTGCGTAGCGCCTTATTACGCCACGAAAGCCGCGGCCTGCATTACAGTAAGGACTATCCGCAGACATTGGCGAATCCCCAACCGACCATCCTCTCCCCCTAAGCAAACTTTAGCCGCACACAAAGCTCACGAAACGCACCTGCGCTCAACGCATCAGGAAAAATAACCCGGGAAGTCAGCAGGCGATGTCCCTCCAACCGCACACACAACACAACAAAATAGGGACTTACAACGGTATTGTGGGTGACTTGGCCAAAGAAACC
>JANYHX010000099.1 GCA_025362155.1 Gallionella sp.
CCGGTGAAACCTGTTGAGGTTGTTGCAGCCCGTCCTATCCAAGAGCGCATTTCCACCAGTGCTCTTGCTTCTCCCACCCCAGTCGCCAACAAAATGGGAAGTGAAACATCGGGCACCTGGCGTGCCCCCAATATTCGTACCGATTCAGTCCTTGTGGTTGATGACAATCAGACCGTGCGTGAATTCATGAAAAGTAAATTGGCAACCTTTGGTTTTAATGTTGATTATGCGGAAAATGGTGAGCAGGCTATCGGTTACACTGGCCAGAAACATTATGCCTGTGTATTTCTCGATGTGATCATGCCGGGCATCGATGGTTATCAGGTATGCAAATTGATCAAATCCAACAGATCAGCCCAAAAAACGGCGGTTGTTATGTTAACCAGCAAAGACTCACCTTTCGACAAAATTCGCGGCAGCATGTCCGGGTGTGATGCTTATCTTACCAAGCCTGTGGACGAGGAAAAGCTGCTGGAAACCATCGCCAGATTTTTGCCGGGTAGAGCCTGAACAAGGCGAATATGACAGTCGTGTTAAGCGCGAAGCTGGATTTTATTTCTGCGACCCATGGCGAAAATTTTATTCAGTCTGCGCCATCCCAAAGTTCTGATTTTATTTTTCGAGACGACGCTTAGATGGAACCTACCCAAGCTATCGACCTTGACGCCCTTAAGGCGCAGCTTAATGCCGAGATTGAGGCCCAGCTGATAGTCGAAGCTGAAGCAGCTCGCTATATTCAACGGCGCGGATTTTATATTGGCGACCTCAAGCTGCTGGTACGTCTGGACGCCACCAGCGAAGTGCTGGAAATACCGCCATTGTTTCGCCTGCCCGGTGCGCCCCCCGGAATTAAAGGCCTCGCGAATCGCCATGGGCGGGTGGTGCCGGTAATGGACCTGGCCGTTTTTTTTGGGCTGACGCAGGCTCGGGCTACAAAGGGCTGGCTACTGGTATGTGGCAAAGGAGACGAAGCAGTGGGTCTGATCATCGATACTTTGCCGGAGCGCAAAAAATTTGTGCATCAGGATGAGATATCTTTATCAGACATTACCCATCCGATAACGGCCTATGCCCAGGCGGCCTATCGCGATGGAGACAATGGGAAAAAACGGGATGGCTGGGCCGATATCTGGATCGACCTTAATACAGAGAAACTCTTTACTGCGGTTTTTCATGTTGAAGCCTGAAGCTTGTTAATTTATGTTCATCAAGGTAACCATAGCGGTAGTTTAATGAACATTCACAGTAGCGCTGATCGGTATTTGGGAGAAATTTATGTTGGGAACCATACGCGCCAAAATAATTGCTTTAAGTTTTATCGCACTGTTATTCACCGCGTTGGTGGGAGGAGTGGGTTATTACATTGCGACTGGGCTAACGGATATTCTGGAAGAGACTCAGGGTAAAGCAGAGGTCGCTACTGCTTACATGCAGCAAAGCATGGCACAGGATGCGGTACGCGCCGACGTACTGCAAATCCTGCGCACGGCCAAGAGCAATGCAGTGGCCTATCAAGAGGCCGCCAATGATTTGAATGAGCATCTTAAAATCATAAGCCGCAAGGCTGACACCACGGTACTGACAGAAAATACCCGACAGGCGGTTACTGTCGTTAGCGCAGATGCGGTTGTTTATGCCCAGTCCGCACTCAGCATCGCCGCGCTGGCACAAGCCGATAGCGCAGGCGCTGACGCGCAGTACAATGGGTTCGATGAAGCGTATAAAAAGCTCAAGGCCGACCAAGGAAAACTGAATGGTGTGCTTGCCGACGAGATGGCGCAATCACATGCAACTGCAAATGCGGCCAAGCTGCGCGCAGGTAATATTGTGCTGGCCGCGATGGCTGCTGCCCTTATTCTTTTGTCATTGTTCGCCTATAACATCTATCGGCGCATCAGGAATCCGCTGAACCAGTTAAGACAGGCCATCAGCAAAATTGAGGAAAGCCATTATGAAACGCGCGTGAATTTCCATACCAAGGATGAGGTAGGTTCTTTGGGTCGTGCCTTTGACCGGCTGATCGATGACCGTAAGGGTCTGATCAAAACCACCGCAAGAGAAAACGAGCGTATTAATAATTCCGTGATCGGACTGTTCGCCGCGATGGGTGCATTATCGGAAAAAGATTTAACGGTGCGCGCGCCAGTGACCGAAGACATCATCGGCACCTTGGGCGACGCCATTAATCAGCTGACGGATGTCACCGCGACCGTATTGCATCACGTCACCAAAGTGGCCGGGGTGGTGGAGGACGCATCGGCACGGATGAAGAAACAATCGGATGTAGTGAATGAGATGGCGAAGGAAGAAGATGTCATTGTCGTCAGACTGATTTCCAATCTGGAAACTGCGATGGCCTCCATCGGCGAAGTGGCCATATTTGCCCGGGATTCCAACAGGGCGGCAGCGGAAGCCACCAAGTCTACTGAAAGTGCGATGCAGACCGTGCAGGCGACATTGGTCGGGATGAACGCCATCCGCGAAACCATTTCCGAGATGGAAAAACGCATCAAGCGCCTCGGTGAACGTTCCCAGGAAATTTCCCAGATCGTCAATTTGATTAACACTATTTCAGAACGCACCCATGTGCTGTCGCTGAATGCGGCCATGCAGGCGGCGATGGCAGGAGAAGCGGGGCGCGGCTTTGCGGTGGTGGCGGAAGAAGTACAGCGCCTTGCGGAGAATTCGCGCCAGGCGACCGGGCAGATCGCCAATCTGGTGCAGAACATTCAGGTGGAAACCAATGACACCATCGCCACCGTAAACAAGACCATCGAGCAAGTGGTCAAAGAGTCCGACCTGGCACATAGCGCCGGGGAAAGAATGCGCGAAACACATGAAGCCACGGCGCGACTGGTGCGACTGGTTGCCACCATTGCCACCAGCTCCGCCGAGCAAACCAAGATCGCGGTGGTACTGCGTGCGGCCGCGGATGAAATTGCACAATTTACTGAAAAGACTGCCCAGCAACTGGTAGCGCAAAATCAAAGTGCCGCCAGCCTGGTGTCGGCGTCGCAAAAATTGGTGGGGGCAATATCGGTATTCAAGCTGCCGCAGCTAGAGAGCGCGCAGACCCCAGCGAGTGAACAAACCCAAATTTATGATCCGCTAAATCTATGAGCGGCCTGGAACACATAGTTTAAAACTATTATGTCTATAGAAGCGCTCACACCGTTTTTTTCCGAAATGCGCAGGGAGCTGACGCAAACTTCTGCTGATTTCGAGCGCTGGCTGGTCATCCTGGGCACGGTTGCAGGTGACGATCCGCTGTTGATGGAAGCACTGGAAGATTATGCCACTCAGCTGGAGCGGATTGGCCAAACCGCCGAGATGATCGGCATGACGGGTTTGAGTGCATGGTGTACGACGCTCAATAGTATTTTACCTGGCATCATATTTTTGGAAGGGGAGTCCCGGTTGCAAGCTTGTCAGCATCTGGCCTCCTGGCCGCCGCTCATGGATCAATACTTGCAGACCCCTGCGGATTTTGATGCCTCGATGGCGCTGGCTGAATTTCTGGCCAGCCCCGCATTCGCCCAGCCTTTCGATGAAGCTGCCAGCATGGCGCTGATCGAATCATTGACCGCCCCCCCGATTGTGCCTGAAGAGCTGCTGGCTCAGCTGGCCAGCGCGGAAGCGCCGGTTAGTGTGAGCCTAGCGGATATTTCGCTGGCAGTGCCCGAGAATGCTGATCGTGATGTCTACAATGCCTTCATTGACGAAGCACCAGGTAATGTCGAACAATTTTCGGCGCTCACTTCCAAAATTGCCGCAGGCCAGGCGGATATCAATGATTTGCGCAGTGCCAAGCGTATTGCACATTCGTTCAAGGGGTCAGCCAATATTGTCGGTATCCGCGGCATCGCGACACTCGGCCACCATACTGAAGATGTGCTCGAATACTTCGAGAAAAATCCGGTAAAACCTCCGCACGCTTTGGGGCGCTCTCTGGTTGCGGCCAGCGATTGCCTGGCGCAAATGGTAGGTTGTCTGCGCGGTGACGAGAGCGCACCGGAGAATGCGTTTGAGGTGTTGAATGACATAGTCGCCTGGGCCAACAAGGTCAAGTCAGGCGAGATCGCTAACATGGCAGATGATGCGAATGTGGAAGTTGCGCCTTCTGTAGATACCCCTCGTACCGATGAGCCTGTTGCCGCGACTACTCCAGAGGCTGAAGCACAGGCAACATTACGTGTGCCGGTGAATACGGTAGACGAAATATTTCGCCTGGTGGGTGAAATGACTACCAAGATCGTGCAGCTGGAATCACAGGTGATGAATGTGAATGCGCGCAGCAAGACCTTGCTGGCGCATAATCTCGTCGTGCAGCAGCGCGTCATCGATATCGAAAAGCTGGTGATGCTGCGCGGTATGTCACTCACCCCGACAAATGCCGAAGGTAATGACTCCTTCGACCCGCTGGAACTGGATCGCTATAACGAATTGCATGGTGCTACCCGCGCGCTGGTAGAGGTCACCGCCGATGCGCGTGAAATGACAGATAGTCTTGAAGCGGGATTGACCCGATTACGCGCCGAAGTGACTCAACAAGCCAATATCAACAAAGAACTCCAATACCAGGTTGTTGCCACCCGTCTTGCGCCGGTGAGTGTGTTGGCGGCGCGTTTGCTGCGCAATGTGCGCCAGACCTGTCAGCAAACCGGCAAGCAGGCCGAACTGCTGATCAGCGGGGGTGAAATTCAGGTAGACGGAGATGTGCTCAACAAGCTGGCCGATCCATTGCTTCATTTGCTGCGCAATGCAGTCGATCATGGCATTGAGCTTCCGCAAGAACGGGCTGCGGCTGGTAAGCCGGTTGCGGGTACCATCAAGCTGAATTTTTCGCGGCAGGGATCAGGCATCGTTGTCACCATACGGGATGACGGTAAAGGCCTGGATTATGAGCGCATTCGCACCAAGGCAATCGAGCGGGAGTTGATTCGTCCCGATCAGCAGTTGACGCGTCCCGAGCTGGCGCGACTGGTGTTATTGCCCGGTTTTTCTACCAAGGAGCAGGTCAGCGAAATTTCCGGGCGTGGCGTCGGAATGGATGTCGTGGCCACTCGGCTGGCCAACATCAAGGGGACGGTTGAACTGAGTTCCGAGCCGGGCCAAGGATGCGAAGTGGTGTTACGCTTCCAAGCATCGCTGGTAACCCAGCACACCTTGTTGGTCGAAGCAGGCAAACAAACCTTTGCGATCCCTATCCATTACATCAAGGAAGCATTTCCGGGCGGTCTGGGCTCGATAAAATTGGGCTCGATAAAACCGGATTCGGTAAAGCCGGTTTCGGCAATGGGACAGAGTAATGCAAATGAAAATGTATGGAATTTTGTTATACGGGATGAAAGTTTTCCCATTCGCGATCTCACGCCGCTGACGGGTTATCCATCTGCCTCTGCAAATTCAGAGCGTTACGCAGCGATGCCAAAAGTGCTGATCCGTACCATGGACGGCACGCAGGCAGTATTGGTGGATCGTTTGATCGACAGCCGCAGTGTGATGGTAAAAAATATGGGCAAATACCTACCCCACGTGCATGGCATTTCCGGTGTCACAATCATGGGCGACGGCACACTGGTGCCGTTGCTGAACCTGCCTGAATTACTGGCCGCACCGATTGCAGTAACCGCTGCTGCCGCCGACCTGGCGGCCAGCGCACGCCTTCAGGCACGTCGCATCTTGGTGGTGGATGATTCGCTTTCGGTACGCAAGGGGCTGATGCAGCTACTTCAGGATGCAGCCTATGAAGTCAAAGGCGCGGGGGATGGCATGGAGGCGATTCGGATGCTGGCATCTTTCCAACCGCACTTGATTTGCACTGATATGGAGATGCCCAACATGAACGGCTTGGAGCTCGCCCAACATCTGCGCATGGACGCAATCACGCGACATCTGCCTATTATCATGGTTACCTCGCGCTCGACGGAAAAGCACCGCGAGCAAGCGACACGGGCGGGCGTGGATTTTTATTTAACCAAACCCTACACGGATGCAGAATTACTCAAGCACGTCCATACTGCATTG
>JANYHX010000114.1 GCA_025362155.1 Gallionella sp.
GCCCGTTATCTCGACACCGCGTCCCTGCGGCAAAATTTCCAACACAATTTCCACATCGGCTGGCGGGATCAAGCCTGATGCTCTTTCCGGCCATTCGATAAAAAATATATTGTGCCCGTTAAACTCATCACGGAATCCGGCCGCTTCCCATTCTTCCTCGTTGTGCAGGCGATACAAATCGAAGTGGCGAAATTCTAATCCTGCGGCATGGTAAGGTTCAACCAAGGTATAGGTAGGACTCTTTACGCGGCCACTATAACCCAGCGCATTCAGCACTCCGCGCACCAGCGTGGTTTTGCCTGCTCCCAAATCGCCATGCAGATAAATCACCATGCCCGGTATAAGCCGCCCAGCAAGGCGTTGCGCCAGCGCGACGGTGGCGCTTTCGTCGGTTAAATGCCGGCTGATTCGGCTATCATTGTCGCTATGCAAAACGGAAATCCTCATCTGGTCAATTACACTGCGCTTGCCACACAGATACGCGCGTGGGCACATGAACTGGGGTTCCAGGCAGTGGGCATCAGCGACACCGATCTTTCTGCGGCAGAAAACGGCCTGCTGGAATGGCTGTCACTCGGTTGGAATGGTGAACTGGATTATATGGCAAATCATGGCACCAAACGCAGCCGCCCGGCAGAGTTGGTGCCCGGCACACTGCGCGTGATTTCGCTGCGCATGAATTATTTACCTCCACAGGCACGCGACAGTTGGCATGTAATGGCAGAGTCAGATCGCGCTTTCATTTCGCGTTATGCGCTGGGACGTGATTACCACAAAGTGCTGCGTAATCGTCTGGCGAAACTCGCAGATAAAATTCGTGGCGAGGTCGCTGAATATAACGGGCGCGTCTTCACCGACAGCGCGCCGGTGATGGAAGTGGAACTGGCGCGCAAAGCCGGGATAGGCTGGCGCGGCAAACACACTTTGCTGCTCACGCGTGAACACGGCTCATGGTTTTTTCTCGGTGAGATTTACCTGAACCTGCCGCTGCCTATCGATGAACCACAGCAGGAACATTGCGGCACCTGCTCGCGCTGTATTGATGTTTGTCCGACGCAAGCAATCATTGCCCCTTATAAATTAGATGCGCGCCGCTGCATTTCCTATCTCACCATCGAACTCAAAGGCAGTATTCCAGTGGAGTTGCGCCCGCTGATGGGCAACCGCATCTACGGTTGCGACGACTGCCAGCTGGTGTGTCCCTGGAATAGTTTTGCGCAAACCACCGTTGAGCCGGATTTTGCGCTGCGTCACGGTCTGGATGATGTATCGCTCGCGGAGTTATTTGCATGGGATGAAGCCGAATTCAAAAGCAAACTCGCAGGCAGTGCGATCTATCGCATCGGTCACGAGCAGTGGCTGCGCAATATTGCGGTGGCATTGGGAAATGCCACCAACAATGCCGGAGTAATAGCCGCATTGCAATCCCGCGTCGAACATCCATCCGCATTGGTGCGAGAACACGTGGCCTGGGCGTTGGCGCGGCACGCGGGTTAATAACTCGACTATCCCTAAACGCTTGGATATATCAGCGTCGCAAAAACTGTCTATTTTTCTGCTGTGGCGAACAAAGCGTTACGCGAACGAGGGCTTGCTGAGTTTTTTCTATTGGCCCAATTTCCCTGCAATGGCGCGCTCCGCCGCCGCCCAATGCTCATCTGATCGTCCATGGAAGCCATGTTGCTCAGCAATGAAGTACGCAGCTGTTTCTACCATACGGTAGCGTTCTTCCAGAGTAGGAGTGACTGCCATTTGAATGAGGCCAGACTCAACCTTGGGAGACGCGGCTTCCGTTACCGAAGTTTTCTTTGTAATTTTTTTGGCGGTTTTTGTTGGAGGAGTTTTTTTTGCGGAAGTTTTTGCAGGAGCTTTTTTTCCCGCACTAGCAGATACTTTCTTCTTTACCGCTGCTTTGGTTTTTTTCAGTGCTGCCCCTATAGCACTTTTCACCGTGGGCTTTTTTACCGCAGGCTTCTTTACATTTGCTGCTTTTTTTGTGGTTGGCTTAACCTTTTTTAGAGTCATTCAATCACCTCGCTGATGTGGAGATAGGGTGGGCAGGCCGCACAAGTTGCACTCATCCGCACAGACTTGATCTGACTTTAGCATGCCTGACCAGCATAATAGGCAAACTCCCTATACTGGTCAATCGCTTAAGGTTAATATCCTGACTTCCACCAATTAGTGACGTATTAATAACGGGATTATCCGATGACTGCTTTAGAAATCTGGGAGCTGTTAAGCTATGTGGTGACGGTGATCGGCCTGCCGATGGCAATTTTCGTATTTATCTTTGAACAACGCAAAGAGCGCGATAACGAAGAAGAGGAAGTCTATCAACTACTTTCTGATAATTATCAGGATTTCCTCAAGATATCGCTGGAGCATCCCGATCTGCGCTTGTTTGCCAGTGAAGTTACACCGGCACTTTCGGTAGAGCAGCAGGAACGCATGTTCATTATTTTCAGCATGCTGATTTCATTGTTCGAGCGCGCCTACCTGCTGCTCTATGAAACCAATATGAAAGAAAAGCAATTAAGGCGCTGGCGGTCGTGGGAAGACTATATGGGAGAATGGTGCAGCCGCGCCGATTTTCGCACTTCGTTACCTGCCTTGCTGCGTGGCGAAGACCCCGAGTTCGCTACGTATATTCAAAAACTCGCGGCTGGCAATCTGGTTGTGTAGAAGCAAAATGAAAAACACAACATGCTGACAATACTCGTCATCAATTCCAAGGGTGGTTCAGGGAAGACCACGCTAGCCACCAACCTTGCCAGTTACTATGCCAGCAAAAAAGTCCGAACGGCGATCATGGACTACGATCCGCAGGGCTCAAGCATGCAGTGGCTGCGAGTACGACCCGATGAGGTGGAAAAGATACAGGGGGCCAACGCCGCGCCGGCCAAAGGCGCCGCTCCCTTGCGTAGTTTACAGGCATGGATTCCTGTGGAAACCGAGGTCATGATTATCGATGCGCCTGCCGGAGTGAAGGGCTTGTTGCTTCAGGAACTGGTGCGAAGATCAAACTTTATAGTCATCCCGGTCGCGCCCTCTCCGATCGATATTCACGCCACCGCCGATTTTATCAAAGAGCTATTTTTGTTCGGTGGCGCGCGCACTTCCAAGGCGAACATCGCGGTGGTGGCCAACCGCGTGCGCAGGGCATCTTCCCCAGTTTATGGATCGCTTGAGCGTTTTCTTAATTCGCTGAAGCTGCCTTTTCTCACCAGCATCCGCGATTCGGATAATTATCTTCATGCAGCAGAAAAAGGGGTGGGTATATTTGAAATGGATGAAGTAACCACCAGTATGGAAAGACGGGAACTCATGCCTATCCTGAAGTGGCTGAACGGGCAATTCGCGAACAGATTTGGTTCGCGCCTGGAAGACAGAACCTTAAGCATCGAAGGATCAAGAAAGTTCGCGGCATTTCGCACCGGCACGCATCACCTCACGGTGCTCAGTGCCACAGGCAGATTCAAGAGCTACCCTGTTTTTCCTAAACGCCGCGTGCTTTAATGCCTCGCATGCGAGTTAATAGCGTGCGTAAAAATAAAATGCAGCCCTGTTACTTCAGCCTTCCATGCACCTTACAACATACATGCAGGTGATCGACTTATGAAATATCTCGTTATCTTATTAGTTTTACTAGCCGGTGGAATATCCGGCTACACCATCGGGGCATACCGGGGTAAAGCGGCCATTGAAGCATTGGCCACCGTCGAGCAGGCCGCGAAGCAGGATAAGGCGGAGTCTGACAAAGCAATAAGTGCACTCAAGGAAAGCATGGCGGGGCTCACGTCCGCACACAAAAGTGAATTGAGCAAAATCGAAGCAGAATACCGGCAGCAACGCGCCAACCTGGATATCGCATTGGCCGGCAAGGACAAAAAAATAAGAGATTTAACCACCCGAATAAGCACCAACCGACAAGAGATTGAGCGCTTGAAAAATATGGCGGGCAATGTTCCCGATCCGGTAGAGAAAAAGAAATTGCTGGCAAGAGTGGCTCTACTGGAAAGCGAAAAGAAGAGCATGGAATCAGGCATGGATGGATTGAAATGTTTAGGTGTCGCTGCGCCCGACGAAATTCTGATGCAATTACGAGGAAAGCAGCCATGATTGTTTCCCGTTTGCATGCCCTACTGTTGGCAATAGCAGTCTTCTTGCTGGCCGGCTGCACCCACACCATCCCTTTGCTCAGCGCCTCGATTGAATGTCCCGTCAAGCCAGAAGACCTTGCCGCCAAGTGTGCCGCCCCTGCTACCATCGCGACAGGTGCCACCTATCAGGACCTGGTTCAGGTTGCCATCACGGACAGAAAAAACCTGATCGAGTGCGAGAAAGACCGGCAGTTCCTGGAAAATTCGATTAATGAATGCAATGCTGCGATTCGCAAAAATAATGAAAAGGTCGATGAGTTCAACAAAAAGTATGCCGGCAAGCCTTAGCTGTAGGACATCTAGATGGCAAGACAATATATCCCTATGTAATTGGGCGGAGGTAGTATCAATCTTTTTTGTCAGTAGAGTATTAATGATGCTGACTCCAATAGTTACCTATAGGTAAATGCTTTGGCACTCCTTCAAGAAATCCTAAAATGGGCAGAAACACTCCCGGCTTGGCAGAGCGATGCCGTTGCACGATTGCTCGCAAAGCAAACTCTGGCGCCGGATGATGAGGCGGATTTGTTCACCTTGCTCAAGGTAGCGAACGGCATTCCCGACCCCAAAGCCCGCACACCGAAACCGCTGACTGCCGACCATATCCCTGCTCCGATAATGAATTCGACTCATGTCGAATTGCATGCGATGAAAAATTTGCGGCATGTCAACGCGATTGCCGAGAACCAGCACCTGTCATTCGGCGCCACTGGGTTGACCGTCATTTACGGCGATAACGGATCGGGCAAGTCTGGATATTCGCGCGTGCTCAAGCGCGCTTGTCGTGCGCGCGACCAGATGGAGGCGATACACCCGAACGCACATCTACCCGCTGACAAGTCTGCCACTGCCGAAGCTGTGTTCGAGATCGCGGTCAATGGTGTTGCGCAGGATGTGTGCTGGACAAACGGCAAGACTTCCCCACCCGAACTGTCGTCGCTCGCGATATTCGATTCGCACTGTGCCCGCGCCTACCTCGACAAGGAAGATGATTTTTCTTATGTGCCTTACGGGCTGGATGTTTTCGAGGGTCTGGCAAAAGTCTGTC
>JANYHX010000220.1 GCA_025362155.1 Gallionella sp.
AGCGAACGGCCGCGCGCATGCAGCAGCGGGCGCGCTATGAACAGATCATAGAGCGGCGCGATCAGACTGTAGCTCCGTCTGAGCACGGGATTTTCGCGATAAGGTTGATCGTAGTGCATCATGGCAACGGCATGATACCCGTGATCTTCGCGTGCGTGATGGCTTGCGCCAGCGCCTCGATCGCCTGGGTGCGGGCAAAACTTTTGCGCCATGCCAGCGCGATACGCCGCGCCGGAACAGGCTTGGTGAAAGGGATCACTTTCAGCAAGCGGTTGCGATAACGCGCGCTGTTGGCCGAGGCTGGCATCACGGTGATGCCCAGGCCTGAGGCGACCATGTTGCGTATGGTTTCCAGCGAAGTTCCCTGCTGGATCTCGGCGCCTTTGCGATTCAGATCCGGGCAGGCTTCGGCGACCTGGTTGCTGAAGCAGTGCCCGGAATCGAGCAGCAATACTTTTTCGGCGGCGAGCTCCTGCGCCTTGATGCTGCGCCGGTTGGCCCAGTGATGGTCATTACCGACCACCACCTCGAACGGTTCATCGTATAAAGGTTGCGTAAGGATGCTGGCATCGCCATAAGGCAGCGCGATGATGATGACATCGAGTTTGCCGTTGCGCAGCAGGGCATCCAGGTTAGCCGTGATGTTTTCTTCCACTTCCAGCGGCATGTTCGGGGCGGTCTTTTTCAGCACAGGGATCAAGTCTGGTAACAGGTAGGGTCCGACGCTGTATATGATGCCGACGCGCAATGCGCCTGAAAGCTGATCATTGCCTTGCTTGGCGATCCCGCGTATTTTCCCCGCTTCTTCGAGCACGCGTTGAGCCTGCTCGACGATCTGCACACCGGGCAATGTTACAGAGACTTCACTTTTCCCGCGCTCGAAGATCTGTACGCCCAACTCTTCCTCGAGCTTTTGTATCGCCAGCGATAGCGCGGGCTGGCTGATGAAGGACTTCTCTGCGGCGCGGCGGAAGTTGCGTTCCTGCGCGACGGCGATGACATATCTAAGTTCGTTCAGGGTCATGGTGATGATTCCAAGTGATTTGCATAATAAATCATAGTGGTTTAAACAATCAATTAGATTTATTGCCATACAACCCTTAAATTGCATCCGTGGAAAGAAAAAACCACTTAACCAACTTTTAAGGAGACTATATATTATGCAACGACCGGAAATAAAAACCGTCGCTAATCTCGAATCGGCATTTGCCGGGGAATCGATGGCGCACATCAAGTATCGCTACTTCGCGAAGCTCGCACGTGCTGCGGGCGACGAGGAGACTGCGCAGATATTCGAGGAGACCGCCGCACAGGAAGTGCAGCATGCGTTCGGCCATCTTGATTTGTTGTACCCTAAGGAAACCATGAATCCGGCGCGCTGCTTGCAAATGGCGATAGACGGGGAGACCTATGAGTACACCGAGATGTATCCGGGCTTCCTCAAAACGGCGCAGCAGGAAGGTAATGCCGCTGCCGTGGCGGAGATCAAGGAGCAGATCGCCGAGTCCAAAGAACACGCCGGGCAATTTCAGGCGATGTTGCAAAAGGCGGCGAAACGTTTTGCCGCATTGGCAAAGATCGAAGAACGCCATGCCAATCAATATCGCGCCGTGTTGGCGAAAGTTTCAGCTAAATAAAGGAGATCAATATGAAAGTTTGGCAATGTGTGGTCTGCGGTTACATCTATAACGAAGCTGCCGGTTCGCCGGCTGAGGGGATCAAGCCCGGCACGGCGTGGGCGGATGTTCCTGAAACATGGACGTGTCCGGAGTGCGGTGCAGCGAAAGCCGACTTTGAAATGATCGAGTTATGAAACCTGTTGTAGTACTGGGCACCGGACTGGCGGGTTACACGCTGGTGCGCGAGTTGCGCAAGCTGGATCGCGAGACGCCGATCACCATGGTGTCGCGTGACAGCGGCGATTTCTATTCCAAGCCCATGCTGTCCAATGCACTTGCCTTGCGCAAGGATGCCGTCACGCTGGTCAATACGGCGGCGGCGGAAATGGCCAAGCAACAAAACTTCACGCTGCTGCATCATACCGAGGTGCTGGGCATAGACCGTGAGCGCAAGCAGCTGAAGACATCAGCGGGCGCGATCGAGTATGGCCGCCTGGTGCTGGCGCTGGGCGCTGACCCGATACGCCTGCCGCTGCAAGGCGATGCGGCTGATGCGGTGTTGTCGGTGAACGATATTGACGGCTACGCAAAATTTCGCAACGCCATCGTTTCCGTAAAACAGATCGCCATCATCGGCGGCGGGCTGATCGGCTGCGAATTCGCCAACGATCTGGTGAATGCCGGATATAAAGTGACCGTGATAGACCCGACCGCCTATCCGCTCTCCGGTCTGATGCCGGAACAGGCCGGCAAGCAATTGCTGGCGCCGCTGGCCAAGCTGGGCGTGACATGGCGATTCGGCGTGGCGGTAAAAGCGGTGAATAGATCTTCTTCCGGCTATGCACTGACGTTGACCGATGACTCGACTTTGCAAACCGATCTGGTGTTGTCCGCGGTCGGCTTGCGTCCGCGCATCGAGCTGGCGCGCACTGCCAGACTCACGGTGAATCGCGGCATCGTGGTGGATAGCCAATTGCGCAGCGACGACGCGGATATCTTTGCGCTGGGCGATTGCGCCGAGATCGAAGGACGTGTGCTGCCTTACGTGATGCCTATCATGTTCGCCGCGCGGGCTTTGGCGCGCGTGCTGGCCGGCGAAGATGCGCGTGTGGAATTCCCCGCGATGCCGGTGGTGGTCAAGACGCCCGCCCATCCGGTTGCGGTGCTGCCGGTTGCGCGCGATGCGGCAGGCGAATGGAAAATCCTGGCGGAAGGAGATGGAATAAAGCCGGGAATCAAACTGGGATTTTTCGATGCACAAAATCAGATGCGCGGGTTCGTGCTCACTGGAGCGTACGCTGGCGAGCGCAACGAGATGGTCAAACAAATTTCAACAAATTAATACGGTAGGGTGAATAAAGTGCGCAGCACGTATCCACCATGCAGAAAGGTGGATACGGCACGATGTGCCTTTATCCACCCTACGAAACCAAATAATCCGCCGCAATCCCCGCAAACACCACCGCCCCAAACCAGTTGTTGTGCAGAAACGCCTTGAAGCATTGCTCGCGGCCTCTGTTTTTGATCAGCGTGTAGTGATACAGCGCAATACCGCCGGCCATCAGCAGGCCTGAGTAATACACCCAGCCCAATCTGCTCATCTGCCCGGCCCACGCCAGCAACGCCAGCGTGGCCGCGTAACAAGCCATCACCGCAGCGACATCATATTTTCCGAACAACAATGCCGAGGAATGGATGCCGATACGGATGTCGTCGTCCCGGTCCACCATCGCGTATTCGGTGTCGTAGGCGATCGCCCAGAACACATTGGCGGCGAGCATCAGCCACGCCACCGGCGGCACTTCGCTTTGCTGCGCGGCAAACGCCATCGGGATGCCGAAACCGAACGCGATGCCGAGATAGGCTTGCGGTATCGCAAAAAAACGTTTGGTGAACGGGTAACTGGCGGCAAGAAACACCGCCGGAAAGGACAGCAATAGCGTCAAGCCATTGAGCGGCAAGATCAGCATGAAGGCGAGCAAAGCGAGCGCGGCAGCAAGCCACAACGCCACACGCGAGGAGATGCGCCCGCTGGTGACGGGACGCTCGCTGGTGCGTTTGACGTGCTTGTCAAAATCACGATCCGCATAATCGTTGATGACGCATCCGGCAGAGCGCATCAGTACCGTGCCCAGCACGAAGATCAGCACGATGTGCCACTCGGGATGGCCGCTGCCCGCGATCCACACAGCCCACAGCGTCGGCCACAGCAGCAGCAGAATGCCAATGGGGCGATTCAATCGCGTGAGTTGCAGGTACAGCGAAATGCGTTCGGATAGTTTCATGATGTGATTTTAACCTGCCCCGTCATTCAATGATCCTGCGCCACGAGAATCATCGCGCCGAAAAAATCTCACTGAAGTTATCCTGCTATATTATTATGCGCTTACTACGACACAAGGAGCCGGCAGGCTCGTCAATCATCCGTTGAACCACGAGTAACACAATAATGATCCAATTAACTGCCTTTGCCATTGCTTCCGCATTCTTTATTTATGTTTCCAGGAGATCCGTGTTCCTGCCGCGCTCGCATGGCTTCTACCGGTTCTTTGCGTGGGAATCCATCGCGGCGCTTGTCCTGCTTAACGCGCCGCATTGGCAAGAAAATCCGTTCTCACCTTACCAGCTCATCTCATGGCTGCTGCTATTTATTTCCATCTTCCTGGTGATACATGGAGTGCGCCTGCTTCAGGTGATCGGCAAACCGGATGAGAACCGGCCTGATACCGAGTTGCTGGCATTTGAAAAAACCACTCGCCTGGTTACCGTGGGCGCCTACAAATATATCCGCCACCCGCTCTACGCTTCGCTGCTGTTTCTCGCGTGGGGCGCTTTTTTCAAAGACCCTTCATTGCCCGGT
>JANYHX010000161.1 GCA_025362155.1 Gallionella sp.
TCCCGCGAAAGCGAGAACCCAGCCAATTCAACAAACTGGATTCCCGCTTTCGCGGGAATGACGACTTACTCAGTATTTTCCTGGCAACAATAAACTCACTACCGAATCCCCGATTACTCTTCCGTGTCCCTCGAAGTCGAACGTTTCTTTTCCGAACAAAGTCCGCTTGCCACTGAAGTCGCAGCCTTCCGTCCGCGCGCTCAACAGCGCGAGATGGCGTTGGCAGTTGCGGATGCGATACGTGATAACGCGATATTGGTCGTCGAAGCGGGTACCGGCACCGGCAAGACTTTCGCCTATCTGGTTCCCGCGCTGCTCGCAGGCGGCAAGGTGATCATTTCGACCGGCACGAAGAATTTGCAGGACCAGTTGTTCCAGAAAGATTTGCCTATGGTGCGCGACGCGCTAAAGGCGCCGGTGTCGGTGGCGTTGCTCAAGGGGCGCTCGAATTATGTGTGTCATTACCATCTGGCGCGCACGGAATCGGACGGCATGTTCAAGACCCGCGAGGACATCAAGCATCTGGGCAAGATCAAGCAATATGCCAAGGTCAGTAATTCGGGCGACAAAAGCGGCCTGGCCGATGTGCCGGAGAATGCGACTATCTGGATGCAAGTGACATCGACGCGCGACAATTGCCTCGGCCAGGAATGTCCTAACCACAAGGAATGCTTCGTGCTCAAGGCGCGCAGCGAGGCGATGCAGGCGGACATCGTGGTGGTGAACCATCATTTGTTTTTTGCCGACGTGATGCTGCGCGACGAGGGTGTGGCGGAACTACTGCCCGCTTGCAACACGGTGATCTTCGACGAAGCGCACCAGCTGCCTGAGACCGCCAGCCTGTTCTTCGGCGAAACTTTATCCACCACGCTGTTGCTCGATCTGGCGCGCGATACGCGCATCGAGGCCGCAGCTGGAGCCAAGGATTTTGCGCCGCTGCCCAAGGCTTGTGATGAACTGGACAAGGCCGCGCGCGATTTACGACTGGTTTTCAAAAAGGAAGGGCGGATGCCTGCGATTGCCACTGAGGATTTCAAGGAGTTCGCGCCTGCGCTGAAGACCTTGAGCGAGAAGCTGGCGCAACTGAGCGGCATGCTGGAGAAACAGGCGGAGCGCAGTGAGGGCTTGGAGAACTGCTGGCAGAGGACGCAGGCTTTATCGCAGCAGTTGAAGCATTGGCAAGGCGCTCCCTCACCCCAACCCTCTCCCGCAGGAAGAGGGAGTAATGGTTCCCCTCTCCCGCAAGCGGGAGAGGGGCTAGGGGTGAGGGCTGATGATCGGAGCGATGATGGCTTCGTGCGCTGGTTGGAAGTTTTCCACCATTCGCTACAACTCAATACCACGCCGCTATCCATCGCTGATATTTTCGAGAAACAGATCGGTGGCAGTGCGCGCGCGTGGATATTCACTTCCGCCACGCTCGCGGTGAAGCAGGATTTCTCGCACTACCAGGGCGAGATGGGTTTGCTCAAGGCGAAGACCGCGTGCTGGGACAGCCCGTTCAACTACGCCGAACAGGCCTTGCTGTATGTGCCGACCAACCTGCCAGAGCCAAACAGCGAGGGCTATACCGAAGCGGTGGTGCAGGCCGCTCTGCCGCTGATCGAAGCCAGTAAGGGCCGCGCCTTTCTGCTGTTCACCAGCCTGCGTGCGATGCAGCGCGCACATGAAATTTTGCAGGCGGAATTTGATCGTCGTGGCTGGGACTACCCGTTGCTGCTGCAAGGTGAGGGTTCGCGCAGCGAACTGCTGACACGCTTCCGCTCACTCGGCAATGCGGTACTGCTCGGCAGCCAGTCGTTCTGGGAGGGTGTGGACGTGCGCGGCGAGGCGCTGTCGCTGGTCATCATCGACAAACTGCCGTTCGCGCCGCCAGATGATCCGGTGCTGGCGGCGCGCATCGCGCAACTCAACAAACAGGGACGCAATGCGTTTATGGAGTATCAGTTGCCGCGCGCAATCATCACGCTCAAACAAGGTGCGGGAAGATTGATCCGCGACGAAACAGACCGTGGCGTATTGATGATCTGCGACCCGCGCCTGATCAGCAAACCTTATGGAAAGCGTATCTGGCAAAGTTTGCCGCCGATGAAGCGCACCCGGATTGAGGCAGAGGCAGTCGCGTTTTTTAAAATTGCATGACTTGATTACAATTTAAAATATTCACTGAGCTCAGGTTGCCAACCCACAGCACGGTATTCACCGGTTCGTTGATCTTGCAGATATTTTCCCTGATATTGGTTACGAGCAATTTGAGTCAATGCTTCCGCCAGAATGTCTACTTCCGCTTTGGTGTTATACATACCGAAACTCACGCGTACCATCCCCGGCATGGCATGACGGTCATCCGCCAGAATATCGGCGCGCACGCGTTCCAATTCTTGCTCTGACAACTTCATCATATGCAAGACGTAGGGATGTGCGCAGAAACATCCATTGCGCACACCTATCCCCCATTCTGAACCCAGAATCGCAGCCAGCAAAAAATGCGACATGCCTTCCAGGTTAAACGGGATCACGCCCAACCGGTTGGCTGTGGATGCGGGATCTGCCTCACCATAAATCTTAATGCCTTTGATGGTACTGAGCTTTTTTAACGCATAGGCGGTTAGCTCAGCTTCATGCCTTTCGATAGTGTCCATGTTAACGCCATCCAGAAATTTTATCGCGGCGGCAAGCGCGATTGCGCCCACGATGTTAGGCGTTCCGGCTTCATCCCGTTCTGGCGATTCTGCCCAGTCGACTGAATCAAGTGTGACAAAATCCACGGTGCCTCCGCCGCGATATTCAGGCTCACCCTGGCCGAATGTATCACGCCGTCCGATCAATGCGCCGACCCCAAAAGGTGCGTACATTTTATGTGCGGAGATAACAACATAATCAATGTGCCCAGGATCACCCTGTTCACCCATGAATATTTTGCGGTGCGCTGCAAGTTGTGCGCAATCCACGAGGATTTTTGCACCCGCCTTATGCGCTTTATATGCAATACGGTGTATATCCGGGACATGTCCAGTAACATTGGATGCGCCGGTAATCGCCACTACTTTGACTTTGCCATGATATTTTTCCAGCAGGCGGTCAAAATCATCCTCGTCCAGCCGCCCCTCAGCATCAATGCCGATGTAATCCACATGGCACTTTGCGCGCCACGGCAAATCGTTGCTGTGATGCTCGAGCAAGGACAACAGCACTACATCGTCAACTTGCAGCGGCAGGCAGTAGGAGAGCTTGTTGACCGCTTCACTGGAATTTTTGCCAAAGATCACGACATGATCGCGCTGATTCGCGCCCACAAAATCCCTCACGATATGGCGCGCATCCTCGTAAGCTTGCGTAGCAACCTGGCTTTTAAAACCGGTGCCGCGATGTACCGACGAATACCACCGCATGAAATCGTTCACTGTGCTCAGCACTTCTTGCAGCGGCGGGGTACTGGCTGCGTTATCAAAATTGACGTAGGTAAGTTTCCTGCCATCAAGTGCTGGAACAGTTTGATGTACACCGACGATACGCTCGCGAATTTCATTCATCCGGTATATCGCAACAGAAACCGGGGCGCGGGGCGCAGAGTCGATAGATAAATTTAGCGTTTGAAGAGACATCGAAATAATGGGTGAATTCACGATTCGCTTAATGTGGCGCACCATGAAACCTGAGAAAAGTTGGAATCATGCCAAGGGTTAAATGAATTTTTTTCGCTCCTATAACCGTGTCTTTGCCGCAGCAATATACACATCTTGTCGTTGGCACCCACAGTAGATGTTAATCTTCTACTTTGACTTCCCGCCCCGCACCAATCGGACATTAAGTGATTCAGTTCTGCTTTTATATTTTGCGCCTTCAGAACCGAAGCTAAGTACATAGGCATTGGCCGGATCAGCAGGCTCAGTGGCTGTCCAGAAATAGCTCGCGGGCGTCTCCGGAAAAAGCGCAAGATTAGTCCGCGGATTGGAACACTGGCGCTCTACAATCATGGCCAGTTCAGGAATTTGTGGCACACGCCAATCACTGTGGCCAGCATACCCCCCCTGCTCATTGAGCTTGCATGTCTCGACTTTTGCGGACTCCCAGGTTTGGGTAGTGGGTGTACCAGTACACGTAGTGCCAGACCAGACTTGCCCCAGCGAACAACGCATCCAGGTTAGTTTTGAGCGCGTGTCGGTCAGCGTTCCATCACCATTGTCCGTGAATTGCTCAACATGCATCGACATCGGATAAGAGTGGGTATCGCAAATTTGTTCAGCCCATACAGGTGAACTGACTAGTAAAAGAAAAAATGAAAACTGTCTTACCTTCATTGATCACTCCTGAATTTGGGGGCTATGGAAAAAAACAAGCGGAGTCACCCGCTTGTTGAAAGTTTTATTCCCTCGTATAAAACAAACGGGTGACCGCTACTGCGACCACCCGCTGATTTATTTATCGTAGCCGATTCCCGATCCCTTTTTTGGAAAACCGGGGCCCGACTTGACTTTAACAGGCCCAGTCTGCCTTGTTGCCAAGCCTGGTTCTATCGTGATACCGCGATACATATAAAAAGCATATGCCTCCATAGCGGTCATATCGTCACCGTTAACATCCAGCGCTTCACCCATTTGCGGAACCATAATGCACCAGTTGATCATGTCACGTATCGGAATGACCTTACCCAGATTTGCTTGAAACTTTGGGAATGTTTGCGGGTTAGACGCTGCCGCATCTGGATGGCAATTACCACATGCCAACCCATTCGAGGACATCGACGGCTTGCTTCCGTGCCACAGATCACGACCATGATCCACCGACGCAAGCAGTGCCTTTTCCTGAGCTTTTAATTCAGCCGGAGTAAATGGCTCTCGGGCTGCTGCGGAGTTAGACGCAAGCATCCCGATCAAGGCAACCGGGGCGATCAAACCCATTATTTCGTTAAAACGATTTTTGGAAGTCAGTTTCATTTCTATATCCCCCTTAAACTTTGAAGCCGTTTTTCATGGTCGGAGTCAACATATCACCAAACGGTTGATAATGATGCGTGCCCGTAAAGTTGCTCTCCAGATCAATAAACTGGCTGCCTTCACCATCCTCGAAATTACCCGGATCAGAACGATTCATCTGATACTGTGGATAGGGCAATTTTATATCGGGGTAGGGCCAAGGCCACGAGGTAGACAGTGTACCCACAGACCCCATGTTGCCAATTTTATTGTAAAGCGTTTGATGAACGTGACCATGAAACGACATCACGCGCTCAAACTTCGACAAAATTTCACGTATCTCCGGCGCATCCGAAGTTTGGAAATTCCAGCGCGGGTAGTAGTCCCACAATGGCGAATGGGTAAAGACCACGACCGGCGTATCCGGGCTGAGGTTCTTCACATCTTTTTTCAGCCAATCCAGCTGCTCGGCCTGCACACCCCACGGACCGGCGATAGGACTTTCCAGCATTTCCATCACGCCCATTCTTTCCTTTGCCGACAGTCCGGCTGGAGTCCAGAAATCCTTCACCAAAATGGAGTTCATCCCAATGAAGTGTACGCCCTTATGGTCGAATGACCAGGTAGGAGCGCCAAAATTGCCGCGCCATGCCGCACCCATATCCAGATACCAATCATGTTCACCAGGGATAAAATGGATTGGCATTTTCAGTTTGGAAAGGATTTTCTTGCCCTTCTCCAACTGATCCGCTGTGCCATTCTGCGCAATATCTCCACAATAGAGAACAAAATCAGGCATCGGACTCATGCTATTGACATCATCTACCGCCTTTGCCAGCATTGCATCAAACTTGTGATCTGCCTGGCTGAAGAGATGCGCGTCAGTCAAAATCGCAAAGCGGAACGGCGTTACCTTGCCCTTGCCCACGGCGGCTTCCGCGACTTGCACCATTCCGAAATTAATCCCAACTGCACTCGCCATCACTGTGGCCAAACCTGCCTTTCCCGAAATTGTAAAAAAATCCCTCCTGCTCATTTTGTCAAAGTCAGTCATTCCTTCTCTCCTCCACTAATGTTTTAAAATGCCGATAATCCCGTGCTGGCGATTTACTTTTACCTGGAGTACTGCAGTTTTATGTGTTGATCCTCCTTGAGCTTTATGCCCTGCATCAACGGGGCAGATTTAAAGATGAATGCCAAAACTTGGCTAACGAATTATTTGAATCATAACTATTGAAGAAATCAATGGGGGTACAATTACACCAATACAGGCCTAAGAATTTACCTCCCAATTTATGGAACAGGATATACAATAGATTTTATGAATAGCAGACATTGACATAATCAATCATTAAATCTTTCAGCGGCATTGATAATGTAAATGAGTTGTTGAATTTTTTAATACGGAAAAGAACCCATGGACGTGCTGGTGCAATCCGTTATCAAAATTAACCTTGGCATGTATGGAATACTCAAACCCATTTAAATAAGGCAGACCATGACACTGCAAGAATTACGTTATGTAGTAGCACTGGCAGATGCGGGGCACTTTGGCCATGCCGCCGAGGTCTGTTTCGTTAGCCAATCGACGCTCTCAACCCAGATCAAAAAGTTGGAGGATTATCTCGGTACTGCGTTGTTTGATCGCAGCCTGAAATACGTAACGCTCACGCCCGCCGGTCGCGAAATCGTGGATTCTGCGCGACGCATTATCGAAGAAGCCACCCGTATTTGCGAACTTTCACGGCAAATCAAAGACCCGATGGTTCGCGCCATTCATCTCGGTGTCATTCCTACGCTGGGACCCTATTACCTTCCCCATGTACTACCCCTGATACATGAAAATTTCCCAAAATTACGTCTATTGTTACGCGAAGAAATGACACCGCATGTACTTGCACACTTGACCGAAGGAAAGCTTGATGCGGGTCTGCTAGCTCTGCCTTTGCCAACCGATGATCCATCCTTGGAAATCGTACCGCTATTTTGCGAGCCATTTTTGGCTGCTGTGCCTGCCGGCCATCCCTTGGCAGTCGCAGAAGAGGTGCATATAGACCAGCTGGTTCGGGCCGGTCTTTTTTTGCTGGAGGAAGGTCACTGCCTGCGCAATCAGGCCTTGGAGGCTTGTCGTTTGGCCGGACTGGACAATGAAGAAATTCGTGCGACCAGCCTGGAAACTCTCCGCCAGATGGTCGGCATGGGACTGGGGGTCACGTTGATTCCAGCATTGGCCGGCATGCAATCTCACGACCTCGGTACCCGTGTCGCATTGCGTCCGCTCGCCTCACCGGGGGCATCCCGCGTCATCGGGCTAGTGTGGCGGCGGCGCTCACCCATAGCGCCCACCATGTCAAATTTGGCGCAGTTCCTGAAAGATTTATTACCGCCGGGAACTCTGGCGGTGCAATAAACATAGCTAACTCAAACTACTCTTAGGATGTCATCTTAATTCTGCCCACAAATCGTGAGTATCCGAATCAATTATTTTCACTTCAACAAAATCGCCGACCTTTAGCTTTCCGCCATTTTCGATATACACCACGCCGTCGATATCCGGTGCATCAGATGGGCTGCGCGCAATCGCGCCTTCTTCGCCTATTTCGTCCACCAGCACGGTGATGTTTTTGCCGATTTTACGCTTGAGGCGTTGCTCACTGATTTCTTCCTGCAGCAGCATCAGCCGTGCAAGGCGTTCTTGCTGAACTTCGGGCGGAACGTGATCCGACAGTGCGTTCGCCACCGCACCATCCACTGGCGAGTAGGCGAAGGCGCCAACGCGATCCAGTTGCGCTTCTTCCAGAAAATCCAGCAATTCTTCGAATTCTTCTTCAGTCTCGCCGGGAAAACCAACGATGAAGGTGCTGCGCAGCGTGATGTCCGGGCAAATCTCGCGCCATTGCTTAATGCGCGCCAGCACGTTCTCACTGCTGGCCGGGCGCTTCATTAATTTCAGGATGCGTTGGCTTGCGTGCTGGAAAGGTATATCCAGATAGGGCAAAATTTTTCCTTGCGCCATCAATGGAATCACTTCGTCCACGTGCGGGTATGGATAAACATAATGCAGCCGCACCCAGACTTTCTCATCCGATTGACCAAGCTCGCCCATCGCTGCGGCCAGCTCGGTCATGCGGCTCTTGAGCGGTTTGCCGCCCCAGAAACCGGTGCGGTATTTAATGTCGACACCATACGCGGAAGTGTCCTGAGAAATCACCAGCAGCTCTTTGACGCCCGCGTTGACCAGGCTCTGCGCTTCCTGCATCACATCGCCGACCGGGCGGCTAACCAGATCACCGCGCATACTGGGAATGATGCAGAAGGTGCAGCGATGATTGCAACCCTCGGAAATTTTCACGTAGGCGTAATGCTTGGGCGTTAAGCGTATGCCTTGGGCAGGCACCAGATCCATGTAGGGATCATGCGGTTTTGGCAGATGCTGATGCACTGCTGACATCACCTCATCGGTCGCGTGCGGGCCGGTTACGGCGAGTACACTGGGATGCGCCTGCTTCACCACATCGCCCTTGGCACCCAGGCATCCGGTCACGATCACCTTGCCATTTTTTGTCAATGCCTCACCGATCGCATCCAGCGATTCAACCACGGCACTCTCAATGAAACCGCAGGTATTCACCACCACCAGATCAGCATCCTGATAGCTGGCGGAAATCAGATACCCCTCGGCACGCAAGCGCGTCAGGATATGTTCGGAATCCACCGTTGCTTTGGGGCAACCGAGTGAGACGAAGCCCACTTTCGGAATGGCATTTTTATTCATTACTTCTTTCATTGTTATTCGGACACCAATAGCTGAACCAGGACGATTGAAGAAATGCCCAACGCAATCAGTACAACTTGCTCCAGCGTGTCGCGCAAAGTGGTGCGCTTATGCAATCCGGGGATCAGGTCGGCCACCGCCACGTAAATCATGCTGGCTGCAGCCAACGCCAATAAAATCGGCACGACATTTTGCATCGAGCGCAACGCGTAATAAGCCAGCACGCCGCCCAGCAAAGTAGCTAGGGTGGATACCAGATTGAGCAGCAAAGCTTGCGCCTTGGTGTAACCGGAATGCAGCAGGATCATGAAATCGCCAACCTCCTGAGGAATTTCATGCGCGATAATCGCCAACGCAGTGATAACACCCAGATGCACGTCGGCCAGAAACGCGGCGGCGATGATGATGCCATCGACGAAGTTATGGAATGTATTCCCGACCATGATCATGCTGCCGCTGCGCCCATGATCCCCCGGATTTCCAGACTGGGCGGGATCAACAGGATCATGCGCTTCGCAATGATCGTGGTGGCAATGCCGCCACAGCAGCAGCTTTTCCAGCGTAAAGAATAACAAGATGCCGCCCAGCACCGCGCCGCTGACCACCGAAACACTGGCACTTGATTTGAGTGCTTCCGGCAATATCTCGAGAAATGCCGCACCTAATAATGCCCCGATGGCGTAGCTGACCAGAGAGTTTACCCAGTGCGCGCGCGCGTTCAACGCAAACAGCGCAGCGCAGGACACACTCAGTGCGCCGCCGAGGAGGCTGGCAGCGACGATCCACAGCAAAATACTCATGGGATATTCTAGAAAATTACGGGCGCGGATTATAACCGATTGCCTAAAATGGTCCGCATCTTCATTGCATGGCCATACACAGGGTAAGTACAGTTGCGCAGGGAATCTGGCCTGGACAAAATTTATGGATTCTTCAACCCGCGCAGCAGGGCGGTAACGAGGTGTGTCACCGTAAATTTGCGTAATACCTACGGCATTGAGACACAAGCGAGGCAATGCGGAAAGGTCGGCCAGCCATTTGCCACACTGGCCAAAAATGGATGCCACGCAAATTAATTTTGCTGGGTCACACAATCACCACCAATTCCGAATAGCCACCGAGCATCGCATCGGCAGTGACAAGCCGACATGGCTCGGTCATCGCTTGGGCCACGAGGAGGCGATCGAACGGATCACGATGATGGAGCGGCAAACTCGACACCCTTGCCCCGTGTTCCGTCCGCACAGGCAACTCGACAAAGCCGCTGTCCACCGCCGCCTGTGCAATTTCTGCCGGAGCGACCTTGAAATTCGTGCGCCCGATTTGCGCCTTGATGGCGATTTCCCAGATGCTCGCGGCTGAAAACAGCACTTCATTGGTCGGGGACTCCAGCGCCGCGCGCACTTCTTTCGGCAATTTTTTCGGTTCGCCCAGCGCCCAGATCAGGATGTGGGTATCCAGCAACAGCCGCATCACCGCCCCTCGAATGTTGCCAGCACGTCATCCGACAACGGCGCATCGAAGTCCGCCGGGACGGACAGCTTCCCCGCGAGCAGACCCAGCTTCCGTTTTTTAGTGGCGGGTATAAACGGAATCAGCTTGGCCATGGGCTTGCCCGCCTTGGCGATCACCACCTCTTCGCCAGCCACCACTTCATCCACCAAGCGGGAGAGATGGGTTTTGGCCTCGTGAATATTGATAGTCTGCATGGTATTTCCTTGTGAACTAAGTTTAGTTTAACCTAAATTGCCAATCGGCACTATCAAATAGTATTGGCACGTCTTTGCCTCTTAAAGATTCCCGTAGCGGAAGGTGTATCTACCAAAACTCAGCTCAATCCAACCAAATGAACGCTCCCATGCGTCCCGTCACACCGTCGCGACGGTAGGAAAAAAACTTCTCGCTCTCGCGGTAAGTGCAATAGTTGCCACCATATATTTGCGTGATGCCGAGGGCATTGAGACGCAGGTATGCCAGCCTGTAGAGGTCTGCTAACCACTTGCCATGCTGGCCGGGAATGAATGCCACTGCGGCCTGCCGGTTTGCATCCACAAAAAGGGCACGCACTTCCTCCCCCACTTCAAACGCTTGCTGGCTGATTGCTGGTCCCAGCCATGCCATCAAATCTTGTGGCGCGACCTCCATCGCTCGAATGGTGGTTTCAATGATGCCCGCAGCCAGCCCTTTCCATCCGGCATGTGCCGCACCGACCACACTGCCTTGCTTGTCGCAAAACAATATCGGCAGACAGTCGGCTGTCATTACCACGCATACCGCTGCGCGATGCCGCGCGATACAGGCATCGGCCTGAGGAAGGCAATCTGTCATATCTGCATTGACCCCCTTTGTGCCATGCACTTGCTCCAGCCATACCGGCTCGCTGGGCAGCAGCGTATTGAGCAATATACGATTGCGCTCAACCGCCAGCGGTGCATCGCCGACATGATCGCCGAGATTTAAGCTGTCGTATGGAGCACTGCTGATACCCCCGCGACGCGTAGTCTGCAAGGCTTTAACGTTAACAGGAGCAGGCCAGTCGGGGATGATGCAATGTTCAAGCAGGCTCATTCACAATCACCTTGATTTGTTGCAGCAATTGCACCATGTCCTGCGGCAACGGAGCATGCCATTCCATCCTCTCGCCGCTCACGGGATGCTCTAGCCCGAGACGAGTAGCATGCAAAGCCTGGCGAGGGAAACCGGTCAACAAAGCCCTAAGTTGCGGCACGCATTTTTGCGGGCCTTTAAGATACACGCTATCGCCCACTAAAGGATGGCCGATATGCATCAGATGCACGCGTATCTGATGGGTACGCCCGGTTTCCAGACGGCAGCGCAGCAGCGTGCAGCTCGGAAATTTTCTTTCGATTTGATAATGCGTGACCGCCGGCCTGCTGTTTTCCACGATAGCCATCTTGACGCGCTGAGTGGGATGGCGGCCTATAGGCGCATCTACTTTACCGGCACGCGTTAGTTCACCGTGCACCAATGCCAGATATTCGCGCTGCACACTGCGCGCCTCCAGTTGCCGCACCAGTGCTGTTTGCGCGGTGATGGTTTTGGCCACCACCAGCAAGCCGCTGGTGTCTTTGTCCAGCCGATGCACGATGCCAGCGCGCGGCACTTCTGCAAATTGCGGGGCGTGATGCAGCAAGGCATTGAGCAAGGTGCCCTCCCAATTGCCGCTGCCGGGATGCACCACCAGCCCGACCGGTTTGTTGATTACCAGCAGCGCGTCGTCTTCGTACAAGATGTCGAGCGCTATGTCCTCGGCCAGATAGGGTTGTTCGGCAGGATGAGTTTGCGGCAGCACTTCCAGTTTTTCGCCGCCCCAGACTTTTTGCTTGGTCGTGGCAAACTCGCCATCTACCTTGACTTGCTGCTGGGTAATCCATTCCTGAAGACGGCTGCGTGAGTACTCTGGGAAAAATTTAACTAATGCCTGATCGAGGCGCAGCCCGGCATATTCATCGGGAACAGTGAAATGCTCCAGTTGGGAGAGGTGAGGGTTTGCGGCGCTATTGTCAACTTCAGGGTCAATTCCACACGCGGATTTACGCGCAGTGGATTCACTAAAAGTAGGCGATCCTCTAAGTTCTTTCGAACTTGAGGAATCAACACGCCTGCCTTTGGTATAATCTAGCAAATTATTTTTCGGATTTGTCATGCGCCCATTTTTTGGTTTTATCATACCTAGTTTAGCCGTATTTCTGTTACTTACGTTAACCGCCTGCAGTTTGTTAAATTCCAAGCCGGAAGCAGACAATCCGGCAAAAACTGTTTCTGCCGAAGTAATGTATAACGATGCGATGAAAAACCTCAATGCGAATAGCTTCGAGGAAGCCATCAAGCAGTTTGAATCCCTGGAGTCGCATTATCCATACGGGCGTTACGCCCAGCAGGCGCAACTCGAAATCGCTTATGCCTATTACCGGCAAAATGAAGCGGAATCCTCCATTGCGGCGGCTGATCGCTTCATCAAGCAGTATCCCAACAACCCGCATGTGGACTATGCCTACTATGTAAAAGGCTTGGCCAATTTCAATGCCGATATCGGTTTATTTGGCTTGGCATTCGGGCAAGATCCCACCGAGCGCGACCCGAAAGCGGCGCAGGATTCCTTTGCCGCCTTTAAGGATTTAGTCATGCGCTTTCCCTCCAGCCGGTATACGCCCGATGCCAAATTACGCATGCAATATCTGCTCGACGCGCTGGCAAAATACGATATCCATGTCGCCAGATACTACCTGCGCCGCGGCGCATACATCGCGGCAGTGAACCGCGCCAAGGAAGTGTTGACGCAATATCCGAATACCCCCGCGATATACGATGCGCTGCGAATACTGGTGGAAGGCTACGACGCTTTGGGCATGCGTGAATTACGCGATGATGCGCAGCGCGTGCTGGTCAAGAACTTTCATTAGGCGGCTGGGACATACAAGTAAAATTAAAGATCGCAGTAGCCCGTCTGAAATTATTCGTTTCTCCGCCAACTATTTTAAATTGAATTCCGGGTGCCTCTAAAAATTCAGAGTTCGCCCAAATGCAAGGCGCGTAAAAAATTTCGCTGCGCCGCATATGATATATATGTAAGCAAAGAAATTTTTTCCGCAACGCAGCGGTTGGGATACAACGAAGTTGCTGTGGAGGCTAACCTTCAGGTTACGCCGGAACTAAAATCTGGATTTTTAGAGGTGCCCTCATGAAGTATTGCAGCCTGTGTGGCTCCCCGGTCGAAATGCGCATCCCACCGGATGACAATCGCACGCGTCACGTTTGTACCAACTGCGGTGAAATCCATTACCAGAATCCCAAACTGATCGTCGGCGCCCTGCCGGAGTGGCAGGACAAAATCCTGCTGTGCCGCCGTGCCATTGAACCGCGCCACGGACTATGGACCCTGCCCGCCGGTTTCATGGAAAACGGCGAAACCATTGCCGAGGCGGCGACCCGCGAAACATTGGAAGAAGCCAATGCGCGCATTGCGATCGGCGATTTGTATTCGATCTACAGCCTGCCCTATATTAATCAGGTGCACGTTTTGTTCCGCGCAAAATTGCTGGCGCTGGATTTTTGGCCAGGGCCGGAAAGCCTTGAAGTTAAACTGTTCACTGAAGCTGAAATCCCATGGAATGAAATCGCATTCCGCCCGGTGCGCTTCAGTATTGAACATTATTTTGCAGAGCGTAACCTGGGAAAATTCAGTTTCCATGTGGGCGAATTGGCTGCACCTGCCCTGTGCTTATAATATTATTGTTTGCTACCGCGAATATATTCGCGCGCTAACTCGCTCCCTGGTTCTATAATCGCAACGAATTTCTGCTCAAAAATATAATGCCTGCCATACGCGCTATTCTCATTCTTATTGCCCTTGCTTTGACCGGATGTGCATCCACCCGAACCAAAAACCCGGCTGACCCGCTGGAATCATTTAATCGCGGCATTTATAAATTCAACGATACTGTCGATAAAGCTGTCATCAAACCGGTTGCGCGAGGATATAAAGCAGCCATACCAGCGGTGGGCAGGATTATGATTT
>JANYHX010000227.1 GCA_025362155.1 Gallionella sp.
CGCGTTAGCCTTACGCAACCTGCCGGTCGCTTCTTATCCGGCAGTGGCTCCGCCTGCTTTGGCTATCACGCTCAACTATCCCGGCGCCTCAGCGCAGGTGGTGGAAGAAACCGCCGTCGCGCTGGTCGAGCAGGAATTGAATGGCATCGAGCATTTGCTCTATATGGATTCTTCTTCCGAGTTAGGTATTGGCACCATCACGCTGACTTTCGAGGCAGGCACCAATCTGGATGTGGCTTCGGTCGAAACACAAAACCGCGTCAAGCGCGTTGAACCCAGGCTGCCTGAAGATGTGCGCCGCGTCGGCGTAACGGTAGCAAAATCGGCACGCAATTATTTGATGTTCATCGCGCTTATTTCGCCTGACAAGAGCCGCGATAATGTCGCGCTTGGCAGCTATGCTGCAGCCAGTGTGCTGGAAAATATTCGTCGTGTGCCGGGCGTGGGGGAGGCGATATTATTTGGTACTGAATATTCGATGCGGCTATGGCTGCAGCCGGAGAAGCTCCAGACTTATAATTTGACCCCAGGCGATATTACTCGCGCGGTGCGCGCGCAGAATACCCAGTTAGCTACCGGCGAACTGGGACAATTGCCTGCGTCGCCCGGTCAGCAAATAAATGCGGTGATCGTCACCAAGAGTAAGCTAACTACATCGCAAGAATTTGGCAATATTATTGTGCGCGCCAATCCAGACGGCTCCACGGTGCGGGTTAAAGACGTGGCACGGGTGGAATTGGGAGCACAGGATTATTCCATTGCGGCGCGCATTGACGGCCAACCGGCCTCGGCGATCGCAATCCGCCTGTCGCCCTCGGCGAATGCGCTGGATACTGCCAAAGCGGTCAAGGCAAAAATGACCGAGCTGGCAAAATTTTTCCCGAGCGGAATAAGCTGGCTGGTGCCGTACGACACCTCGGAGTTTGTCGATATTTCGATCAATGAAGTCGTGAAGACGTTGATTGAAGCCATGTTGCTGGTATTCCTGGTGATCTATTTATTTCTGGGCAATCTGCGCGCGACTTTTATTCCCGCGATCGTGGTGCCGGTTGCGCTGATCGGCGGCATGGTAGGTTTGTATGTAGTTGGCTACTCGATCAATACGCTGACATTATTCGCGATGGTGCTGGCGGTCGGCATTGTCGTGGATGATGCCATCGTAGTCGTGGAAAACGTGGAACGCATCATGACCGAAGAAGGCCTGTCGCCGCGTGATGCCACACATAAGGCCATGGGACAGATATTCGGCGCGATCATCGCGATAACGCTGGTACTGTGTTCGGTATTCATCCCGATGACTTTCTTTGGCGGCTCGGTCGGCGCGATCTATCGCCAGTTCGCGGTTACGCTGATTTTGACTATTCTATTCTCGGTGTTGATGGCGTTGACGCTTACACCCGCGTTGTGCGCCGCGATGTTAAAAAATTCTCCGGGCCATGAAGCGGTGCCAACCAGGGGTGTGCTCGGCTGGTTTAATCGTTTCTTCGCGCGGACAACGCAACGTTATAAATTCGGGGTAAGTACTGTGCTGAAGCGTAGCGGCCGCTATCTGGTGATTTACGCGGTTTTGCTGGCCATCATGGGCTGGCTGTTCGTGCATCTGCCCACCAGTTTTTTACCTGAAGAAGATCAAGGTTATTTCATCAGCGTGATTCAGTTGCCGCCGGGTGCCACCCGTGAACGCACCCAGGAAGTGCTGGTGCAAGTAGAGCAGTTTTATTTGCAGCAGCCCGAGGTCGCACACGTCATCGGCGTGCTCGGATTTTCTTTCTTTGGCCGCGGGCAAAACGCGGCAATCGCGTTCGTCCGCCTGAAAAGTTGGGATGACCGGCCCAAGCCGGACAATTCGGCTTCTGCACTGGTGCAACGCGCCAACATGATGTTGTTCCGCATCAAGCAGGCAATGATTTTCTCCATTAACGTACCGCCGATTCCGGAACTTGCGGCCGTAGGCGGCTTCGATTTCCGCCTGCAAGATCGTGCCGGAATAGGGCGGGACAAACTGCTCGAGGCGCGCAACATGGCGTTGGGCATTGCGAGCAAAAATCCCGCATTGATGGGGGTGCGGCCGGAAGGGCAAGAGCCGGGGCCGCAATTGCAAATAGATATTGATCGTCTGAAAGCACAGGCATTGGGCATAGACATCGCCACTTTGAATGAAACCTTGCAGTCGGCGCTTGGCGTGGCCTACATCAACGACTTCGTGCGCGAGGGCCGTATCCTGCGCGTGCAAATGCAGGCGGAAGCGGAAAATCGCACCACGCCCGAGCAGATCATGCGGCTGCAAGTACGCAATGCACAGGGCGGCATGGTGCAGTTGTCTGATATTGGACGGTCGCATTGGGTAGTAGATTTGCCCAAGCTGGATCGTTTTAACGGCTTGCCAGCGATGAAAATTTCCGGCGGCCCGGCACCCGGCCGCAGCAGCGGTGATGCGATCACGGCAATGGAGCAGGTTGCCTCCCAACTGCCACCCGGCTTTGGCTTTGAATGGGCGGGCACCTCCCGTGAAGAACAGCTTTCCGGCAGCCAGGCACCGTTCCTGTTTGGCCTTTCGGTGGTGGCGGTTTTCCTGTGTCTGGCGGCGTTGTATGAAAGCTGGTCTATCCCGGTTGCGGTGATTCTGGTAGTACCTATCGGCCTACTGGGCGCATTGGCCGCAGTGACTTTACGCGGATTGCCCAATGACATTTATTTCAAGGTAGGGCTGATTGTTATCATAGGGCTGGCGGCGAAGAATGCGATTTTGATCATTCAGTTCGCCCGCGATCTGGAGGATAAAGGACATGAGCTGATTGATGCCACGCTGGAAGCCTGCCGCTTGCGATTCCGTCCGATTTTGATGACCTCAATCGCATTTGTACTGGGGGTCCTGCCGCTGGCCATTTCCACCGGAGCGGGCGCGAACGGCCGGCATGCTATCGGCACCGGCGTAATGGGCGGCATGATTGCCGCAACGGTATTGGCGGTGTTTTTTGTGCCGGTTTTCTACGTGGTGATCCGCCGCATTTTTCCTGGGCCAGGTAATAAGGGCGGGCACAAGCCCGCTGCAAATGAGGGGGATCAGCATGGATAACAGGATCGTCGCGAAGCGATACACCAAATCAACGTTGATTATTCTCGCGGCAGTGCTGGGAGGCTGCTCTTTGATGCCGAAGTACGAGCGTCCGGACGCACCTGTTCCGGCCGCATGGCCAGACAGTGTAAGGCAGAAAAATACGGCGGGGCCGGCTTTGGCCGACTGGCACGATTATTTTCCCGATCCGCGTTTGCAGGCACTCATTGCCGCCGCGCTGGAGAATAATCGCGATTTGCGCATCGCTACAGCGCGCATTGCTGAAGCCGGCGCGCAATATGGCATTCAGCGGGCTGATCGGCTGCCGAATATCAATCTTGCGGCGACAAGAAATGCCTCGCTGACGCCGGCTGGCGCGTCTGTTACCGGCAGCGCAATTGAAACGCAACGGTATGACGTGGCCGTGAATGTGGTGTCGTATGAGCTGGATTTCTGGGGGCATGTCAGCAGCCTTAGTGCATTTGCCAAAGGGAGTTATTTTGCTACTGAATCCGCGCAACGGGCCTTTCGTTTGTCGCTGATTTCAGATGTGGCGAACGCCTATTTGTCCTGGCTGGAAATGAGTGAACGCACTCAACTAGCGGTGACTACCGTCAAAGCGCGTTCTGAAACCCGCGATTTACTCGGGCGCCGCCGTGCAGCGGGTGTATCTACCGATACGGATTGGTTACAGGCGGAAGGGTCGTACCAGGCCGCCGCCGCCGAACTGGCGAATCTGCAACAGCAACAGGCCGCCGCAGAAAATTCGCTCAAT
>JANYHX010000257.1 GCA_025362155.1 Gallionella sp.
AGGATTTGCTCGATATTTATCCACGTAAAGTATATTACTTCCCCAGCACCGGCTTGGTCCGCGTGAAAAAATTGAAGAATGTGCATAACGATACAATTATCAACCGCGAAACTGAATACAAGGCGCGCTTGCATTATTCCAAGCTGGAAGGGGACGTGGAGTTGTTTGGGTGAAACTTCTTATGTCTGTGCAAGCACATTAACTTTAGCTGAATAAAAAACATGCGAAATCGCAAGATCAAGGTACTGGTGATTGATGATTCCGCGCTGATTCGTAGTGTGATGAAGGAAATTATCAACCGCGAAAATGATATGGAATGCGTAGGGGCGGCACCCGATCCCCTGGTGGCGCGCGAGATGATCAAGAGCCTCAATCCGGATGTACTGACGCTGGATGTGGAAATGCCCAAAATGGATGGGCTGGATTTCCTGGAGCGGTTAATGCGTTTGCGCCCGATGCCGGTGCTGATGGTTTCCTCGCTAACGGAAAGCGGCTCAGACATTACTTTCCGTGCCCTCGAACTAGGTGCGGTGGATTTTTTTTCCAAGCCCAAAATGGATATTGCCCGGGGTATGGAAGAATATGCCATCGGGATTACCGATAAAATTCGGGCGGTCGCGCAAGCTCGCATGCGCAAAACGGTAGCTGCGCCATTAACTCAGGAAAAACTTTCTGCGGATGTCATTTTGCCTAGTGCCGTCAGGCGGTTTTCTTCCACTGAAAAATTGATTGTTATCGGAGCCTCTACTGGCGGCACTGAGGCAATTAAAGAAATTTTGGTCAAATTACCCGCTGATGCGCCGGGAATATTGGTTACTCAGCACATGCCGGAAAATTTTACCAAGTCATTTGCAGATCGCTTAAATAGCCTGTGCAAAATTTCCGTCAAGGAAGCCGAGCACAACGAGAGGATTTTGCCTGGTCATGCTTACATTGCTCCAGGGAATTCACATTTGCTGCTCAAGCGCAGTGGGGCACACTATATCGCCGAGCTAAATCAGGGGGAATTGGTAAATAGACATCGTCCATCCGTGGATGTGTTATTCCGTGCGGCCGCCAATATTGCGGGGGCTAACGCACTCGGTATCATTCTCACCGGCATGGGCAAGGACGGCATGCAAGGCATGCTGGAAATGAGACAAACAGGTTCACATACCATTGCTCAAGACGAGGCGAGTTGTGTAGTTTTTGGTATGCCTAAAGAGGCGATTGCGGCAGGCGCGGTTTGTGAAGTGCTGCCGTTGCAGAATATTGCGCGCCGTACTATGGAATACTTGTCAACGCACGCTGACAAGCTACCTAAGTAATTTAATTCCGGAGTGGAGGGATGCTCTGCTGGCTCTGGGCTTGGACGATAAATTGTCCAGGTCACTTTCCCACGACTCGCTGGACGAATCACTAGATTCGCTTTGAGGAATTTTGAATTTTTCGACCGCTTCTGTCAGTTTTTGGGTTTGATCGTGGACAGATTCGGCTATAGCTGAGGCTTGTTCTACCAAAGCAGCATTTTGTTGTGTCATCTCATCCATTTGATGAACCGCCTCATTAACTTGGCCCATGCCCTCTTTTTGCTCGGCTGATGCGGCTTGAATTTCGGCCATCATTTCAGTCACGCGCCCTACTGCAGTGACGATATCCTGCATGGTTTCACCGGCCTCTTTGACCAGCTTCGTGCCGCTGCTTACCTTGTCTACCGAGTTTCCGATCATCGCCTTAATTTCCTTTGCAGCCGCCGCCGAGCGTTGCGCCAAGTTGCGCACTTCCGTGGCCACCACGGCAAATCCGCGCCCTTGCTCACCTGCTCGCGCCGCTTCGACCGCCGCATTCAACGCCAGAATATTAGTCTGAAAGGCAATGTTTTCAATAACGGAAATAATTTCCCCCACTTTCTTGGAGCTATCATTGATCAGATTCATGGTTTCAACTACCTGCCCAACAACTTTACCACCTTTAATGGCAACGCCTGAAGCATTGCGCGCAAGTTCATTTGCCACCCGCGAATTATCTGCATTGTGGGAGATTGCGGTGCTTAATTCCGTGATGCTGGCAGCGGTGTTTTCCAGGCTAGCGGCTTGTTGTTCGGTACGAGCTGACAGATCGCTATTACCACTCACCATTTCATTCGTGCCGGTGGTGATCTGTTGCGATGCGGAACGTACATCGCCCACGATCACAATAAGTGCCTTGTTCATTTCATATAAAGCCTGCTGTAATTCGCCGATTTCATCGTGGCGCAGCACCACAATATCACTGGTTAAATCACCTTCTGAAACGCGCCGGGCAGTACTCACTGCCAACGCGAGGGGAATGGTAACGTCGTTAACCAAGCGGCGAATGATAAAGGCGAGCATTAATAATGTCACCAATGCGACATATATGGATATCTGATTTTTTTTATGCGTCGCAGCAGCGTCGTCACTCACCAAAGTGGCGAGTTGCGTCTTGATTTCTGAGATCTTGGCAGTCAGTGCAGTGTCGATGAAATTGATTTCAGACTTAAGTGGCGTGATTGACTCAATCGAGCTTGTGGCAACAATAGCGGTTTGAAGCTTTGTCAAGGCTGCGGCGGAAGCTGAGATGTCGTGGGAGGATGACACTACGAGGAGCTTATCGACCATATCCTTGGTCTCTGTGAGAGAGCGCACTGCCTTGCTACTAATGGTACCGGTATCTACGGCGTCAACCAGGCCATTCAAAAAATTCTTATAGCTGGCCGAAGCATGCAAGCCAAGGTCGTAGAGGCTGAGCGCCTGGTCTACTTTTGCCGGTAGATCGCTGACGGATAACATTTGGTAGGAAAACACGATTGCAAGCGGCAGGACTGCCATAAAGAATTGCAAATACATGCGCCGCTTCAGTTTCATCGTAGCAAACATGCTTTTACTCCTAATCAGGCGATGGTTTTATACGAGAAAAAGGGAATTATTGCCATATTTATTACTGCTGGCAGTTATCTCATTGGAATCAATTCCAGCTATTGAATAACTTTAACCCCGGGAGGCTTGGTGGAAACGTAACCAACCGAACCCGGAGTTCGTTTGATATATTCAATCACCTCCGCGTCGCCCGATTTCACCGCAGGCGCGGTCAAACCATCCCGAAAAGATTTTTTGGTCCATATGCTATTGTATTTGGCGGCATCCATATTCATGAATTTGGACAGGAAGCTCCCTTGGGCAGATGCATTGTCCACCACAACCAGCTTGGCACTCCCTGCAAATTGTTTCTCGCCAAGGAAAACATCCTTTATATCTGTGGAGGAAATGCTTATGTCTGGATTCGTAATAACGACAAGATCGGCCGCATTTGCGCTTTGAAATGCCAATAAGAATAGTATGGCGGCTGAGCAGACTCTGAAAATTATTGATTTCATAATGCTTTATCCCCCTTTGTCTAAAAACGGATTGCGTATTGTGCAAGCACGCTGTTGTAGCCGCCAGATCCTCGGACTGCATCAGCCTCGAATTTTGAATGGAGCACCTCGAGCTTGAGGTTCGTTTTCGGGTTCAGGCTATAACTCATCCCGATAGATTGCCTGGAATAAGCCCGACCAGTTTCCTGGTCGCCGAAATAATTGTCCTGCTGGTTTAGTGCCGCTTTTTCCAGACGGACAAATGGCGTTATTTTATTGAATGTTTTACCTACCTGAAGATAACTTGCCCAGCTGGTATGCGACCCGGTAGAGCCCATTTTATCCTGATCGTTGAAATGATAATATTCACTCATTACTTCCCAGTCATTCACCACATAAACCGCAGAACCGCCGAGCATGTTCAAATCGGTGCTATGTACTAATGCCCCATTGTTTGTAGCATCGCCACTATATGCATCCACTGTGCCTTTGAACCCATGCGCTGCTAATCTTAAGCCTTCCATGCTGTCAGCAAATTCGTAGCCCACATTCAGCCCCACCATAACATTGTGATTATTATCCCCAGCCACATTTGTGTCTACGGTACCCGTACCAGGACCGGTAACATTGACAAATTTCGAACCATTGCCTGCAAATGCATCGTAGGTTATTTTTCCTTCTCCCGCACCCGTTTTACCTGTTGTCCATACTCCTACCATGTGCGCCGGCAGTACCCCGCCCCTATCGCCAAATGCCAGAAAACGCGGCCGCAACACTGAAGTCTGAATCTGTGCGCCATTGTGAAAAGCAGTATTCCAATAGCCATATGGTGTATGGAAGCGTCCACCCCACAGGGTCACTTTATCATTGAAGGTGTAGCCCACCTGTGCCCGCTCAAAATCTACAACCACCGCACCGTGAGCATCCACTTCAAAAACAAGTTCGACCAGGCTTTTGACGTTATCGCTGAATTCCGGCGTTAGATAAAGGTCTAGTAAGCCCACATTAAATCCGTGTAATTTGAGCGCCACATCTTCATAGTTGTTCGAGGCATAGCCAATATCCAGAAAACCATGTACCCGCAAACCATCTGGAGTAGTGCGGTTCGCCAACATTTGTGAAACTTCCTTTTCAAGGTCAGTGATACGTGCTGTGTCCGTTTGCGCAAAGGCGGTGGTAGTCAATGCCACACCGATTATCGCCGCACTCAACAATCCCAGCCTTCCACGCTGCCCAAGTTGTGCCATGTTCACATCTCTCGACTTCGCCATTTTGTGGATCTCCAGGATTTGAATTAATAGTCGCAGGCTGTGTCAGCCCTATTCACTACTCTATTGCGCTGGTGAGTTAAGAATGACCTTTACCCCGAGCGGGGGAGTTGTCGAAACGTAACCAATCGCGCCCTCGGTCATTTTGATATATTCGATCACCTCGGCATCGCTTGACTTCACCGCTGGGGGAGTAAGGCCGTCCCGGAAGGATTTTTTGGTCCATATACTATTGTATTTGGCGGCATTCATGTGCA
>JANYHX010000277.1 GCA_025362155.1 Gallionella sp.
TTGATCGAACGGTAAGCGGATTTCATGCCCGGGTGGTGCAGCATGAGTGCGATCATCTCGACGGGATTTTGTACCCAATGCGCATTAAAGACCTGAGGCAATTTGGCTATAGCGAAGAACTATTTCCCGGAAAAGAATTGCAAAGTGAATAAATTTACAGTGTGCCAAGTACCGCAGTACAGCTCCTTTATCTGAAATGTAATTGTGTTAGTATTTTATACAATTGAGTATTCCTTGGGTTAACTTATGTCCCTTCGTTTTTATCTGATAGTAATGGAAATTTTTCTCATTACCGTCCTGGATTACATGATGGCAGACAACTATTATTCTCTGGATGTGCTTTATTGTTTACCAGTTATTCAAACAGCACGATTTAGCGCATTGCAAACATCCCGCTACTCTGACTCACAAACACCTGCTGTAATTGCTATTTTATGTGCGTTAACTTGGAGCTTGGCTGAAGCAGCGGTTACTTGGCCACATTTCCCCCTGAGCGCATTTCTATTAAACGCCTTTACCCGTGCCGTTACCTTTACGGTTATTGGACGCGTGATAACAAAATTATGGAAAGATAAGGAATATTCACGTACTGATAGCCTGACTGGCTTGGGTAATCGAGCCGAATTTATTAAGCGGTTTGAAGATACCCAGTCGCAAAGTGAGCGATCCGGAAAGCCTTATTCTTTGCTTTCGATCAATATTGACCACTTCAGATTATTGAATGATCAGTATGGCCATAAAATTGGTGATGAGGCGCTAATAATTTTGGCCGACACTTTACGAGAAAATTCCAGACGCATTGATATTGCTTCTCGCATGGGTAGTGATGAGTTCGTATTGTTGCTCTTGGAAACCAACGAAGAATCAACTGAAATATTGACGGCTAGAATAGAGCGAGCCGCAAAGAAAAAATTTAATCAAAAAGGATGGGATATTTCCTTGTCATCCGGTCATGTTACCGAAATCGGAAAAAAGAGGGGGATTGATGAGTTGTTAAAAACAGCCAACGAAAAAATGCGATTGAATTCCCCTGGTTCGGACAGACCACCATTTGCGGGTAATGGTTTGACGGCGTTCTGATTTAATCCTGCTATTCCGCGCTACGCGACCCCTTCATTACTTTATTTAAATTCAATAGCACGGGCAAATATTCCGAATAAGTCCATCACATTCTGCCGGTTAAATTCAAATCAAGGTTTTTTGTTGTCCTTATTTAACCCATGTTTATGTGCGAAATCCCAAAGTTCCAATCTGCTGGTGAGCTCAAGTTTTGAGTAAATCGAGCTAAGGTGATTGCGCAAAGTGCTTTCGCCGATGTGCAGTCCTTTCGCAACTTCGATGCCCGTGGCAGCTGCTCGGGTTGTTACTGCTTTCACAACACCTTGCTCTCTGGCGGTAAGCGATAGGATTTTTTGCCGTTCCGGGTCATTTTCTTCCATGGATTTTTTACGGGAAAGTTCCAGGATTATTCGGCCCATCCTGTCTTGATCCATCCAGAGTTGTCCTTCATGAACACGTTCGATAGCGTTTAAAATAGTTTCAGCCGAATTTTCCTTATGAAGTATGCCTTTGGCTCCGGCAACAATCGCCCTGTCTTGCAACACCGGGTCGCGAGAACCGGTTAAAACCAGGATTTTTGCTTTTGTTAAAAGGGATAGGTGGGGAATAACATCCACCCCATTTTCGGTACCGAGATCAAGGTCTAGCAAAATGATATCGGGAGATAATTCCTTCAATTGTGAGGATGCGTCGGCATAGCTGGTGAATTTACCAATCACCTGCATTTTTGGCTTTTGGCTATCAATCAATTTTTCCAAGCCCCAAAGCACACTGCGATGATCATCAATCAGCAAAACGCGAATAGTCTTTATAACAAGGTCGCTCATAAAATTAATCCTTGATGAGAGGTATAGTAACGCGTACGACAGTATAGTCTTCGGCATTATTTTCAACCACTGTTTCCCCATCCAGGGATAAAGCCCGCTCATAAATGGTTTTAGGCTTGAAACTTTTTAAAATGGAAGATTCGAGGCTTGCTTCATTGCCAATTTCCAATAGCAGATGAGTATCAGTACTTTGAATGGAGACAAAAGCACGTTTCGCGCTGGTATGCCGGAGGACATTGCTCAGGCCTTCCTTGATGATTTGAAATGCTGCCTCAGCTAACCGTCCGCCTAAATTGGGATCAACGGCGCCTTTAACTTCAACCTGAATACCATAAAAACGCTGGAGTCTTTCCCCGCGATTTTTGACAGCAGAGAGAAGGACATCCCCCCGCATCAGTGATTTTTCTCGCAGGGTATCCTTATAACTGCGCAAATCATGTATGGTCATATTGGCCATGTCGATAATTTCGCCAATTCTTGCCGTCAGATGCGGGTTGGTTTTAAATTCCTGAGATAGTGCATCCAGTGCCAGTGTCAGT
>JANYHX010000284.1 GCA_025362155.1 Gallionella sp.
TGCCGCATCCAGTGCAAAATAGGTCAATATCCCGTCCGCTCCAGCGCGCTTGAACGCCAGCAGCGCTTCCAGCACGCAAGCCTCTTCGTTCAACCAGCCGTTTTGCGCGGCGGCCTTGAGCATCGCGTATTCACCGCTGACCTGATAGACGAAAGTCGGCGCTTTGAATTCGTCCTTTACGCGACGCAAGATGTCGAGATAGGGCATGCCGGGCTTGACCATTACCATGTCGGCGCCTTCCTGTAAGTCCATGCCAACTTCCCATAGTGCTTCGTCGGAATTGGCCGGGTCCATCTGATAGGTGTATTTGTTGCCTGCGCCCAGGTTACCGCTGGAGCCGACCGCATCACGGAACGGACCGTAGAAACTGGAAGCGTATTTGGCGGAGTAGGCCATGATGCGTGTATGAATGTGTTTATTGGCATCCAGCGCCGCGCGCACCGCACCGATACGCCCATCCATCATGTCAGAAGGGGCGACAATGTCTGCGCCCGCAGCCGCGTGAACCTGCGCTTGTTTCTGCAACACTGCGACGGTCTCGTCGTTGAGCACGTAACCGCTGTCATCAATCAGCCCATCCTGACCGTGGCTGGTGTAGGGGTCGAGAGCAATGTCGGTCATCACGCCGAGTTCGGGGAAATTTTTTTTCAGCGCGGCCACCACACGTGGAACAAGTCCCTTGGGGTTATAAGCTTCGCGTGCATCCAAACTTTTTAGCGGCGTATCGATTACCGGAAAGATCGCCATCACCGGAATACCCAGCTTGGCGCATTGCTCGGCATCCTTGAGCAACAGGTCCAGCGTCTTGCGCTGTACCCCCGGCATGGATTTCACACCCTCGACTTTATTGCTCCCTTCCAGCACAAAAACCGGATAAATAAAATCTGCGGAAGTGAGTATATGCTCTCGCATCAAGTCCCGTGAAAAGGCATCGCGGCGCATGCGGCGCATTCTAATATGGGGGTACTGCCCAAGAGTCTGCATAAATTTTCCCTAGCAAAAAAATATTTTTGAACTATCCTAGAAACTGCTTATCTGACGCTGTGAATGATTTAATCATTCCACGTTTCTCCTCCCTGAGCGTGTGTCTTAACTCTGTTAAGACTTTGCCCCCGGCCTCCCCCTTTGGCTGGGGGCATTTTTTTGGCTAAAAATCCACATTTCATCCCAAATGCTACGTTGCGGGAAAAATTTCTTGCTGACATATAAATCATATGCGGCGCTGCTAAATTTTCCCCGCGCCTTGCTTTTGGGCGAACTGTGAATTTTTAACGGCGGCCGTGCCTATTTATTTTTAAGCCAGCCCGCGATCACACTTTCCGCCTCTTCCATACCTAATTTTTTCAAGCTGGAAAATAATTGCACTGAACACTGCGGAAAATGTTCGGTGAGATGAGATTTTACCCGATTCAGCGTCAGCGTGGCTTGTTGCCGGCTGAGCTTGTCAGACTTGGTGAGCAGGACATGTACTGGCTTGCCCGTCGGAGCAAACCAGTCCAGCATATTCTCATCCAGCTCAGTCAATGGATGACGCGAGTCCATGATGACCACCAAGCCACTCAATTCTTCGCGGTTTTGCAAATAACCGCTGAGCAGTCCTTCCCAATGACGCTTGCTCTCAGGGGGAACTTTGGCATAGCCGTAACCGGGCAAGTCCACCAAAAAATTATTGTTGCCGCCATTATTATCTCCCAGCGAAAAATAATTCAGATGCTGAGTGCGCCCCGGAGTTTTACTGGTATAGGCCAGACGCACGTGGTTCGCCAGCGTATTGATCGCGCTCGACTTGCCCGCATTGGAACGCCCGACAAACGCTACTTCCTTGCCCCCATGCAACGGCAAATCTTTAAGATGATTGACGGTAGTGTAGAACGCAGCTTGAGAAAACAGCCCCATTACTTCCAAGTCTTAAAAATCTTGTCGGCCGCCGCGATAGTCGCAGCAATATCCGCCTCAGTGTGTGCAGCAGAAACAAAACCCGCCTCAAAAGCTGATGGTGCGAGATACACACCAGCCTCCAGCATCGCGTGGAAAAACCGATTGAACGCTTCCTTGTCACAGCTCATCACTTCTGCGTAACTGGTTGGCAACGCCTTGCTGAAATACACACCGAACATGCCGCCTATGGATTGCGCACAAAACAAAACGCCGTGTTGCCTGGCACTCGCCGACAATCCTTCAGTCAATTGTTTCGCCAATTTTGAAAGATTTTCGTAAAAGCCTTTTGCCTGAATGAGCTTGAGCGTAGCCATTCCCGCAGCCACCGCCACCGGGTTACCCGACAGCGTCCCGGCCTGATATACCGCGCCGAGCGGGGCCAAACATTGCATGATGTCGCGTCGTCCGCCAAAAGCGGCAGCCGGCAAGCCGCCACCCATCACCTTGCCTAGCGTCACCAGGTCCGGCTTGATGCCGTAGTAGCCTTGCGCGCCTTGCAGGCTGACGCGGAAGCCGGTCATCACTTCGTCCAGTATCAACACTGCACCATGCTTAGTGCACAGGCTGCGTAATGCATTCAGAAACTCCGGCTTGGGCGTGATCAAATTCATATTGCCCGCCACCGGTTCGACGATCACTGCGGCGATCTCCTTGCCCATTTCGGCAAAAGCTTTTTCCAGTCCAGCGACATCGTTGTAGTCCAGCACCGTGGTCAGTGCGGCAATCTCAGCGGGCACGCCCGAGGAACTCGGTTGCCCAAACGTCAGCGCGCCGGAACCGGCTTTTACCAACAAGCCATCGGAGTGCCCATGGTAACAGCCTTCAAATTTGATGATGCGTGAACGTCCGGTAAAGCCGCGCGCCAAACGTATCGCCGTCATCGTAGCTTCGGTGCCGGAACTCACCAGCCGCACCATTTCCAGACTAGGCAGCAGTTTGCACAGCAGTTTCGCCATTTCAAGTTCAGCCGCTGTTGGCGCACCGAAACCCAAACCTTGCGCAGCGGCGTCCTGCACCGCTTTCACCACCTCGGGATGGCAATGTCCGACGATCATCGGCCCCCATGAACCGACATAATCAGTGTAGCGTTTGCCATCGGCATCCCACACGTAAGCTCCCTGTCCACGCTGGAAAAACAGCGGGGTGCCGCCTACTGAACGGAACGCGCGCACCGGAGAATTCACACCGCCCGGAATAACTTTTTGGGATTCATCGAATAGCTGTTGATTTTGCGAAGTCATGTTGTGTCTTTCTATCTATACGAACTAATTTCAGGATAATTTAAATTTGAAAACTTCCGCGCAGCGCCTTGAATATCGGCCGCACCGAACACTGCAGAAATCGCTGCCAGCGCATCCGCGCCCGCTTCCAGCAACTGTGCGCCGTTGTGTACGCTGATACCCCCTATCGCTACCAACGGCACTGCAATTTCACGGCGCGCCTGCCGTAATAATTCAGGCGAAGCTACCACGGCATCCGACTTAATTGTTGAGGCAAAAAAGCTGCCGAATGCCACGTAATCCGCGCCTTGCCGGACAGCCTCGTGCGCCAACGCTATGCGATTATAGCAAGATACCCCAATGAATTTATCGTTGCCCAACACTGCGCGAGCGGTAGCCACACTGCCATCTTCTCCACCCAAATGCACGCCGTCGGCATCTACCTGCTGCGCCAAAATTGCATCGTCATTGATGATCAGCGGCACTGAAAATTCATTTGTCAGTTCGCGCAATGCCCAAGCTTGTTCCAGACGCAATGCCGCATCAGCGACTTTGTTGCGGTACTGCAAAACTCGCGCACCACCCAGCAAAGCCAGACGCACTTTGCGCAACAACTCCGCTGTATCTGTTTCGTCCGATGTGATTGCGTACAAGCCGCTAATCTTCTGTCGAGAAACACGGCAAGACTCAATTCTTCCCACCGTCTACCCTCTCCTCAATCCTCCCCCCGCAAGCGGGGGAGGAAGCAACCGTCCGCCCTTTAAGGGGCGGAACTTTTTTAATCCTGCCTTTAATTAGGCCGTCCCGCTGGGGGTTCATCATCTTCTTCACCGCGCGCCCAAAATAAACGATCCGGAATGTGCTGTCCCATGCCGGGACGGAAGCCCGCATTCAGTGTCTGCCAAGTGTATTCCTGCGCTTCTTTCACTGCCTCGGGCACGGACACCCCTTGCGCCATCAGTGCCGCAATCGCGGATGCCAGCGTACAGCCGGAACCGTGATAAATCCCCGGTAAGCGCGCCCAGCTATCGCTGCTGATGACCCCTTGCTCACTGTATAAAGTATTAATGACCTTGGGCGTTTGCTCATGCGTGCCAGTGATCAGCACATATTCGCAACCCATGCGCAATATGCGCTTGGCGCATTCCTCAAGCGTAGGATCGTCCTCTTCATTATCTTCATCCATGGCCAGACGACGCGCCTCCATGCTGTTCGGCGTAATGATGGTGGTCTGCGGAATCAACAGTTCGCGCATCGCATCCATCATGTCGTCATTCGCCAATTCGTCGCCGCGTCCCGAAGACAGCACCGGATCCAGCACCAACGGAATATCCGGATAGTCCGCCAATATCTCGGCAATCGCCGCAATATTTTCCACGCTACCCAGCAGACCTATCTTGAATGCCGCGACCGGCACATCCTCCAGCATCGCGCGAGCCTGATCCACCACCCACTCCGGATCAATCGGCAAGACATCATCTACCCCGCTGGTATCCTGCACGGTGACTGCCGTCACCACCGACAGCGGATGGCAACCCATGCTGGAAATGGCCAACAAATCCGCCTGCAAACCCGCGCCCCCGCTGGGGTCGGTTGCGGCAAAAGTCATTACTAAGGGGAACGATTCAGACATTAAGTGGGCAATAAATACGGCGGCGAATTCGCATTTTACCCTATATGATAGCGACTATCGAACACAAAGATAACTTCAATATGGCGGGACTCTGATGCGCATACTCCACACCATGCTGCGCGTAGTTGATTTGGAAAAATCACTCGCCTTTTATACCGGCGTGCTCGGCATGAAATTGCTGCGCCGCAACGACTACCCAGACGGAAAATTTACTTTGGCTTTTGTCGGCTACACCGACGAAGCCAGCGGCGCGGTGATTGAGCTCACCCATAACTGGGGCATGGAAAAATATGAGCTCGGCAATGCCTACGGCCACATCGCCATCGAAGTGGAAGATGCCTATGCCGCCTGTGAAAACATCAAACAACGCGGCGGCAAGGTGGTGCGCGAGGCGGGGCCGATGAAACATGGCAGCACGGTGATTGCGTTTGTGGAAGACCCGGATGGGTACAGGATTGAATGGATTCAGAAGAAGGCAGGGTAAGACAACTTCGCCGGTGGTAGACCGTTAGATGATTATTTTCTTTGCTTCTCCAATCTCTGTTATGTGCCAAGCCGCCATTCGATTGTCAGTGCTATTGGAGTTGATATGAGTACAATACGTTCAGCTAATTACAGGTAAGTACCAATGGCAACGATCCTCATCGACCATCTGGCAATTCTCGAGGCATTCTTGAAACGCGAAGGCGATGCTCCCGAGTGGACGGACATCCGTATCGTCGAAGATCACGACATTAGTTACGGCACAGTGACTATCATCCCACAGGCCTCGATACAACGCCCAGAGGACTATGCATCACGTTTCGAGACTCTCGTTCGATTGGGCTATTCATGGATAAACCTTGTGGGAAACGGCGTTTTCAATGGAACACTTCTTGTATCCGTTGAAATACCGCGTGAATCTTCCAAACTCACGGCTGCCGATGTATCAGTAAACGTCTCTGGGCCTTACTTCAACAGTGATGGCACTAAGCACTGGTATATTGAAGACAAGATCAAAGTTATCTGAACGTCCGGTTCCCGTTGGGCAGATCGTCTCTTTCGTCGATAGCGGAGATTGGCAAGTAGTTTGGGGGGTCGCTTTTCATCCCCTCATCCGCCACCGAGTAGCGCAGGCTGGTCAGGGGATTTCGGCGAGCACTGATGAAACAACTAGCCATTCGACTAAGCTGGCAAACGACGCCAGCCAAGTCGCTGGTTATGTTTGAGCACGCAGTGCGAGTTGCGCAGCCGCCTGACCAGTCGAGCAACGTAGGGTACCGCGAAGCGGCGGCAAACCGGGGTCGCCTTCTTTTTGGTTACTTTGTTCTTTGGCGAAGCAAGAAAAAGTGACTGATGAAACTACTAGCCATCTGACTAACCCAGCAAACGACGCTGGGGTAAGTCATTGGTTATAGCTGCCGGGCTACCCCTGGCGAAGTTGACTTGGGTCGGGTGTTATTCTCATACGGCGGATAACGCTGCGCTCATCCGCCCTACAGCTTCTCATCCAGATAATTCGTCACCTTGATAAAATCCGCCACCGCTAGATTCTCGGCGCGCAATTGGGAGTTGATCCCCAGCTTTTCAAAATCCATCTCATCCAAATAACCGCGCAAGGTGTTGCGCAATGTCTTGCGTCGCTGCCCAAACGCCATCCTGACCACCGCAGCAAACAGCTTTTCGTTATTCACCAAAGTTTCACTGGCAGGCAGCGGAATCATCCGCACAATCGCGGAGTCTACCTTGGGTGAGGGACGAAAAGATTCGGGCGGGACGTCGAGCAGCTTTTCCATAACAAACCGATATTGCAACATCACCGACAGCCTTCCATAGGCAGCCGTAGAAGGCTCAGCCACCATGCGCTCCACCACTTCGTTTTGCAGCATGAAGTGCATGTCGGTGATGCGCTCGGCATAGGCGGCAAAGTGGAACAATAACGGAGAGGAAATGTTGTAAGGCAGGTTGCCGACGATGCGTAATGGCGCGGATAACGTTGCGAGATCAAATTCCAGCGCGTCCCCCGCATGAACGGTTAATTTCGATTTCGGGTTGTCCTGCGGGTAATCACTCTCCAGACGCGCGATGATGTCGCGGTCGATCTCGACTACATGCAGATGATTTAATTTTTTCAGCAGCGGGCGGGTTAACGCGCCCAAGCCGGGTCCAATCTCGACCATCATGTCTTCTGCCTGGGGGCAGATTGCAGAAATAATGTCCGCGATGATGTGTTCATCGACAAGAAAATTCTGGCCAAACTTTTTTTTGGCTTTATGCACGCTGCATTTGTTCGTGTTGCGCCCGTTCATATTTCGACATCTGCGCGGCGAGCTTGATCGCTTCCAGCAGACTGCCGCCATCGGCTTTCCCGGTTCCCGCCAAATCCAGCGCGGTGCCGTGATCCACCGAAGTACGAACGATAGGCAAGCCAAGCGTGACGTTCACACCCTGCCCGAAGCTGGCGTGTTTCAATACCGGCAAACCCTGGTCGTGATACATGGCCAGCACACAATCGCATTGCGCCAATTTGTGCGGCGTAAATAAAGTGTCGGCAGGCAGCGGCACACTGAGGTTCATGCCTTCGGCGCGCAATTTATCCAGCACCGGAATGATCACCTCGATTTCTTCGCGCCCTAGATAGCCGCCCTCCCCGGCATGCGGATTCAAGCCGGCCACCAGAATGCGCGGCTGTTTAATGCCGAAACGTTGTTGCAAATCGCGTTGAATAATGCGCAGCACGTTTTCCAATAATGGCGCATTGATCGCTGCGGGCACGTCTTTCAAAGCAAGGTGCGTGGTAACCAAGGCCACGCGCATTCCCCCGCCGACCAGCATCATCACTACCTGTTTCGCCCCGGTTTGTTCGGCGAGAAACTCGGTGTGCCCGGTAAATGGAATGCCCGCATCGTTGATAATGCCCTTGTGCACCGGTGCGGTGACCATCCCTGAAAATTCATCCGCCTGGCAGCCTTGCACAGCGCGACGCAGCGTTGCCACTACGTAGGTGCTATTAGCGGCGTTTAATCTACCGGCCTGACATTCCGCAACCAGCGGCACATGAATAACCGTCAGTGTGTGGGATCGGCTATCAATTTTTTGGGTAGCTAGAAAATCGCGCACATGCAAGGTAATGCCGAGTTGCGCGGCGCGTTGTTGCAACAAATTTTTATCGGCAATGACAACGAAGGGAATTCCGGGAGAGGCGGCAGCAAGCTGCACGCACAGATCAGGGCCTATGCCCGCCGGTTCGCCAGAGGTAATAATTAATGGGGCAGAAAGCGACACGGCATTCACGGGCGGCAACCTGACTACTTGCTCTTTTCCAGGCGGTATTCAATAAACGCCCGGTCGCGCAGTTGGCGCAGCCAGTCCTGATATAACTCGTCCGATTTGAATGTGCCGATAGCAATACGCGCCTGCTGGCGTTTTTGTTGGGTACTCACATCAGTATTACGCCGTTCCAGAACCTGTATCAGATGCCAGCCAAATTGTGATTGCACCACTCCCATTTGCCCGGGTTGCAGTTTATTCATTGCCTCTTCAAATTCGGGAACCGTTTGCCCCGGAGAAAGCCAGTCCAAATCACCACCTTGCTGCGCGCTGCCATCCTGCGAATATCGCTTGGCCAGTTCGGCAAAATCCGCACCGGCCTCGATGCGCTGCTTGATTTCCATAATGCTCTTTTGCGCTTCCGCTTCCGGCACAATCTCGCTGGTCTTGAGCAGAATATGCCGCGCATGGGTTTGCGTCACCACCACCGGCGCATTGCCGCTACGCTTTTCCAGCAGCCGCAAAATGTGGAAACCGCTGGGGCTGCGCAACACCTCAGAGGTTTCACCCGGTTTCATACTCTGCAGTTCATTCAGGAACAACGGCGGGATACTGTCCCCGGATCGCCAGCCTAAATCGCCGCCTTTCAAGGCGTCTTTAGCATCTGAAACACCGGCTGTAACTTGCGCAAAATCTGCGCCGTCTTTCAATTTTGCCAGCGCCTGCCCGGCTCGTTCGCGCGCAGCCTGAATTTTTTCCGCACTGGCCTGTTCCGGCACCACTACCAGAATATGGGCGAGATGAAACTCTTCTCCCGCACTGCCGATCCTAGCTTTGTTGGCGAGATAATTATCCACCTCGCCTTCGCTGATAATGAGCTTGCTTTCCACTTCGCGCTCGCGCAAACGTGTAGCAATAATTTCGCCGCGTATTTCTTCGCGGAATTTCTTGTAATCCACCCCTTCTGCTTCCAGCTTGGCGCGAAATGCAGCCAATGAGGGGAAGCTGTTCTGCTGCGCGATGCGCGTAATCGCCAGATTCAACTGCGTATCATCTACACGCACCCCATTTTCCCGTGCGTATTGTTGTTGCAACATATCTGTAATCATGCGTTCCAGAATTTGTTTTTCCAGCACATCCGCAGCGGGCAGCGGAGTATCCTGTTTTTGCAGTTGCCTCACGACTTCTTGCACGCGCTCATCCAGCTCGTGGCGAGTAATGACATCATCGTTGACCACCGCCACTACCGAATCAATTTCAGCGATTTGCTGTTGCGGATCGGCGCTCGGCTCAACGACTGCTGGTGGCGGTAGCGTCGCTCCCACATCAGCCGATTGCTCAGTTCCTGACTTTGTTATGACCTTTGCGGGTGCAGTATTGGCGCCATATGCAACTTGCACGGTGAATAACGCACATCCTATTAACAAAAATTTTATTCGCATTACTTTCTTTCAGTGATCTCGATTATTAATGCAAAATTTGCAGGGATTAAAGAGCTGTTTTGTCGTTCAATTTGGTATATCCGGGCACGCTTTGCTTGAGCAGGCTCAAAGGATCCATGCCCACTTGAACAAAATCATTCAACTCAAGCTGCACGAAAAAAGTGGTATTGGTTTGTTGTGTAGCCGTGGCGAAACGTTGTGCCACCAGCCGCAGCATCCAGCAGTCTTGATTATACTCAAGGCCGCCTATGGTCTCCAGAATTCTGGAATCCTGCAACGAATAATTCCAGCGTCCCACCGCATGCCAGCGTCCGGAAATAGGCCATTGGGTAGAAATATCAACTTGGCGTAATGTATTGCGCCTGAAGCGATAGCCGAGGTTAAGCACCTTACCGACTTCCGGGCGATAACTTGCAGTAATATCGTAACGTTGTGCATGCGATTGATTGGGATCAAATTGAAACTCGCTATCCAATGACCAATGGCGTGTCACGTGGCCTGCGAGTGCCAGCAAAATATCCGACTTGTTGGTCGTCGTCGTCGGGGTGATCAGATTCACTTGAGGGGCGGTAAAACTAACTCGCTCCCCTATCATCATACTGAGGTGCTCCATTCCGTTGTCTGGTTCCAGAAGGCGCGAAGCCAGCGCGAGAGTAAGGGCATTGATATCGCCGATACGATCACTGCCGACAAAACGGTTTCCCGTGAAAATCTGGGTAAAATTAAAATCAGCTTGGGTCGAGTCGAAATTCGGCAACAGCGATTGATCCTTGTAAGGCACATACGCATAAAAAGCGCGCGGTTCCAAGGTCTGCACATATTCATTGCGAAACAGATTCCCCTCACGCTCGAAAGCCATTCCACTGTCCACGCTTAACAGAGGCAAAGTACTCGAGGCATTTGCCAATGCTCCCCCATTATTCGCGCCCATCACATAATAAGCGCTGTGTAATGCGATTTTGGGAGTGACGTAAAATGCCGGTTTGTTCACCAGCGGATAGCTAATGCTGGGATTAATCACCAAGCGACGGGCATTCACTGCGCTGGGGTGACTGAAATTCACATACTCGCCGGCAAACGTGATGTTCGCACCGGCATAATTTTGCCGTGCATTGAGCGTCAATTGTGGCAAACGCGTGTAAGGCACGCCTATCGGCGCGGCCGGGTCTTGCAGGGTTTGGTAGTGTTGCGCACGACCCATCGCCGTCCACCAGCCCGCGTCATAGCGTAGCCCCCCCTCCTGCAGCAAGTTAGCCTGAGAAGTGACATTTACCGTATTACCCAAGTCGCGAAAATAGTTATTGTCTCCAACCTGCAGATAATCTATATAGCCATTCAAATGGTTCGCCAGCACTTGGTCATGGGTTAGCGAGAAAAGCGTACGGCTACGCTTTGCTATTGCATCCCTGGGCAGCACATCCAAATGCATCGCACCTACATAATTGGGCTGCAGATAACGAAACTCATTGTTAAGCATCAAGCCGCGCTTGGTCATTTCGCGCGGGGCCAGTGTGGCATCAAAGTTAGGCGCAATATTCCAATAATAAGGCAGGGTCACTTCACTACCCCCGGTGACCGTTCCGCCAAAAATTGGCGCAAGAAACCCCGACTGGCGCTGGTTATTCAGCGGAAAATCCATCCACGGCGAATACAAAATGGGCACTCCCTTGAATTCGACGGACGCGTTATGCGCTATGCCCACCTGCCGCTCCCGATCAATCTCCAGCAAACCCATTTTCATCTGCCAATCCTGATTCCCTGCCGGGCAAGTGGTGTAAGTGGCGTTATCCAATGTGAAATGCTGGCGATCTTGAATATGCAATGCATCCGCTGAACCGCGCGCATTATTTTCTTTTAAATAAAATTGCGGCTGCTCCATCGCCCCAACATTTTTATCCATATTCAGCTGTAGATGCGGCCCGGCCATGGTATTGCCGTTCTGTTGCAGCATTACGGAGCCTTGCGCTTCGACTTCCTGGGTACTCTGGTTGAATAACAGCCGGTCTGCGCGAATCGACTGATCTCCCTGGCTCAAGGTCGCATCTCCGCTGGCCTCAATTTGATCTACCGTTTTGCTGACCAGGCTATCTGCTTCAATAACCACTAGAGCTTCCTGCGGGGCGGATGTCGCTGACACTGTTGGGAGAGTTTTGTCCATGCGCATATCAGGCGTGTCTTCGCCCGCGTATGAGTGGGACGCGAAGCAAACCAGTAGAAGAATGAAAGGATATTTGAATCGCAACTGCATAACGCGCAGCAATATAGTAAGGTGATAAACTTCTGCCAGTTTAACATTAACTACATTCAAGAACCCGATATGCAACGCCAGCAACAGCTTACATTATGGCTGCACAGCCAATTCCCTGACCAGCCGTTCACCCTCGCCCCAGCCTCTGCCGATGCCAGTTTCCGCCGCTATTTCCGTGCCACGTTTGCGGATGGTCAGACGCGCGTCGTAATGGATGCCCCGCCGCAGCACGAAGATTGTCGACCGTTTCTGCATATCGCCCAATTATTCGAGGATGCCGGAATACATGTACCGCATGTTTATGCGCATGACCTCAAGCAAGGCTTTTTATTACTTTCTGATCTGGGCAATACCACTTATTTGCAAGCCTTGGGTGAAGGAAGTGCGGACACCGCGCGTGCGCTTTACGGTGCAGCCACCGACGCGCTGATTAAAATTCAGCTGGCTACTCGCGAAAACGAATTGCCGCCTTATGACGACGCCGTGTTGTTGCGCGAGATGCGCCTGTTCCCGGAGTGGTATATCACCAAACATCTCAATGTCACGCTCAATGAAGCACAGCATGCCAAACTGGAAACGGTATTCGCGCGCATTATTGCCAACAACCTCGCGCAGCCCAAAGTGTATGTGCATCGCGATTACCATTCACGCAATTTGATGGTAGTCGATTCGAATAGCCACCCCCATTTCCCCCACCCCAACCCTCCCCCGAGGGGAGAGGGTACGAACGCATCGCTACGCGAGGATTGTTCAATCTCGCCCGGCATTCTGGATTTTCAGGATGCACTGTACGGTCCAATTACTTACGATCTCGCCTCGCTGTTCAAGGACGCCTACATACGTTGGGAAGAAGCGGAAATAATCGACTGGCTGGTGCGCTACTGGGAAAAAGCGCGCAAGGCTGGCCTGCCGGTGGCCGATGATTTTTCCATATTTTATCGCGATTACGAGTGGATGGCGGTGCAACGTCACCTCAAGGTGTTGGGTATTTTCGCACGCCTCTATCATCGTGACGGCAAGGACGGCTACCTGAAAGACCTGCCACTGGTAATGTCCTATTTGCGCGCGGCTTGCGCTCGCTACATTGACCTCAAGCCCTTGCTGAATTTGCTCGACACATTGGAACCAAAAAACAGCAGCGCGGGGTATACCTTTTGATGCTGCGCATTTTCCCCTATCCACCTTTCCCCCGCTCGCGGAAGAAAGAACAAACGTGAAAAGACGTAACACCATGATCGCGATGTTGTTAGCGGCAGGTCGTGGCGAACGCATGCGTCCGCTGACTGACCATACGCCTAAACCTCTGCTGAAAGTCGGCGGGAAATCCCTGATCGTCTGGCATATTGAAAATCTGGTACGCGCGGGGATAGATGAAATTGTGATCAATCACGCCCACCTGGGTGCGCAGATCGAAATTGCATTAGGTGACGGC
>JANYHX010000232.1 GCA_025362155.1 Gallionella sp.
TTTGAAGCGCGGCTCATTGCGTGCGCCATACAGAAAATGAAAGCAGGATGCTGCATCACTTGTCGACGCCTTAAACACGGCAGGGGCTCAAGTGCGGAAAAGTTGAAAGGCGGGCTAACTCCTTAGCTTGTATGACAAGAGCGGTCATATTAAACTAGTTAACCGATTTCGGAGACGTTGAATTTATCTAAACATCACACCGAAATCACATAACTAACTTAGGGGGCATGGAAACAATATGGATGAGAAACTTCTGAAGATACTCGGCGGCGAAACGAAGTTCTATCCTTATGCACTGGAAAGTAAATACCCACGAATTCTTGCGAAGATTATTTCGCTTTGGATAACGCCCGGGATGGGGGATTATTTCGTGGATTTAATGGTGAGCGACCGCCCAGACCGTGCCGGATTTCCTCCCGAGGTGGCGGCCGAAATTATACGCTTAAGTCTGGTGCATGCGAGCCAGCATGCGTCTCATCAGAAGCCTGATGTTTGGGATGTGTCCGCGGAAACCTTTGCTAACTTTAGGCCTCCCGTATCTATCGAAAATCTAAATGAATGGAAACCACTTTCACCGACCACAACACAGGCCATTGAAAAGCTGGGCATTCCGTGCTCCGCGAGGGGCTTCCATCGCGCGGCGGAAACAGGTAATCGCTTGGTAATTGCTTTATTCCTAGAGGCTCGTGTCAATCCCGAAATTCATAATGAACGTGGATGGACTCCGCTTATGCTAGCTGCGTTCAAGGGACACAATGATGTTGTTAGCACCCTGATTAAACATCATGCGAACCTGCATGCCCACGACTTGCTCGGAAATACTGCCTTGCATTGGGCTATAGATGCTGGACAAACAGCTAGTGCAAAATTGCTGATTGAAAGCCATGCAGTCGTCGACGCGTGCAACAATTCTGGCTTGACCCCGTTATTGCGGGCAACAATGCGTCGAAGCTTGGGAGATGTGCTGCTGTTAATCGATAGCAATGCCAATTTGAATTTGCCATCACGCGATGGATCGACTGTTTTACACAAAGCTGCCGCAGAAGGCTATACCGAAATTGTCAGAACACTGTTGCACCACGGTGCTGATATGAGCATTAAAAATTTGGACGGAAATATACCACTCACATTAGCTGTAAAAAATGATCATAAGGCTGTTATAAAGATGCTTACATCCAATTCCAAGACAGATATATTATCTGGGAATAATTCCAATTAGGCTTATCCTTTAAAAAAAACATCAAACAGGAAATACGCCGGTAGAAAGATAGCGGTCGCCGCGATCACATATGATGAATGCAATCACTCCATTTTCAATTTTCGCAGAAATACGCAACGCAACACTCAATGCACCACCGGAAGAAATACCGCAAAAAATGCCTTCCTCTCGCGCCAAGCGACGCGTCATTTCTTCGGCATCCGCCTGATTCACATACTCCAGACTATCCACATTTTTTCTATTGTAAATTTTTGGTAAATAAGCTTCTGGCCATTTTCGGATGCCAGGGATTTGTGCGCCCTCTTCCGGTTGCACACCGATGATTTGAATGCCAGGATCCTGTTCTTTGAAAAATTTGGAGCAGCCCATGATGGTGCCCGTGGTGCCCATGCTGCTGATGAAATGGGTAAGCTTGCCGCCTGTGTCACGCCAGATTTCTGGTGCGGTGCCTTCGTAATGCGCCAGCGGATTATCCGGATTGGCGAATTGATCGAGGATAGTGCCATGGCCTTGCTGGCCTAACTTTTCTGCCGTATCACGTGCCAACTCCATGCTGCCTTCTTTGTTGGTCAGTACCAGTTCAGCGCCAAAAGCCCGCATGGCCTGGCGACGCTCAATGCTCTGATTTTCCGGCATGACCAATATTAATTTGTAGCCGCGCATTGCTGCCGCCATCGCTAATGCAATTCCGGTATTGCCGCTGGTCGCCTCGATCAGGGTATCGCCCGGTTTGATCTCGCCGCGCCGCTCGGCATGAACAATCATCGACAGCGCCGGCCTGTCTTTTACCGAGCCAGCCTGGTTATTGCCCTCCAGCTTG
>JANYHX010000315.1 GCA_025362155.1 Gallionella sp.
GCATCATCATCGTCCACCGCGGCCGCAGCGAAACCCGCTGCTCACCCACCGCCACCAAATGCGAACGCCGCTCTCTCCGCTCCGCTGACGGACACCAAAACGCCGTCACCACCCGCTTCGATCGTCACCGCTATCGCTCAAACCTGCAGTACGCTCTACCGCTACATGTCAGATACAGCACGACTCGAAGTTACAATCAAACGATTAGAAGAACTGGTAGCGAAAAAACATACCGTCAAATCGCTCCGGATCACAAACGAAATTCATTTGCCTGAAGAGTCAAAAGAATTTACAGATCAGATCACTAAAGTGTTTGATAAAGCCGGGTCAGAAGCCACTGCACTTACGTTGGCTGCCCGCAAAGCGGAATTGGTCACACTCAAACATAAAACAGCGTCACTCCTCGATTCAGATTTGGTGAAACTCAAAACCCGTACCGAATCCGCCGCTGCTCTTCTTTTGAAGCTCAGACCCGCCGCCACACTCCAGATTTTCGACACCCAATCCGTCTCTGCACTGTACGAACGCGAAATTGCAAACACGATCAGTCGTTTTGCTGCTTCACAAGCACAAACGCAAGACAAAAAGAAGTCAGCCAAAGCGGTAGACAACCGCGAACGCGACTCACTTTTGAATGAGAAAGAACAGTCGATTGGTCAACTGATCGACACGAAATTAAAAGAGCACTTTGAACGCTCAAAAAACTCTCTCAAGCCGGTCAAACCGCACCGCAGCGGTCGAGGAGGAAAGCCCCCCACCGCAACCAACACCGCCGGGAATCAGAACCGCGCAAACAACACCGGGTCCGCTTCGCGCGGCGGTCGGAAACAATCACAATCACGTTCCAAAAAGAAGGGGTCAGGTTCGCGCCCACCGCGCAAACAATCACAATCCCGAGACGTGAAAAACAACCGCCGCTCAGGAAGCAAAAACTGGCGCTCACCGGCACCAGCACCCAACAACAACAACAACCGTCGAAATCGCTCACAAACTCCAAAACAAAACCCAAAGCGAAAGTCGCCCAGCGACAACCGCCGCAGCCGAAACGGCAAGCAAAAATCCCCGCAACCTGCGAATGGAAAACACCGCAATCAGAATTAATATTGCAGGCTGTTCGCTCGAAACGGAAGCAATCCCGTTCACGCCGACGTAAACCGGCACTTCGCACACCGCGCGCTCGCGCGCTCGAGTGGTTCAGCAGACTCACCGTCCGCTTCCTCACCACCCGAATTACAAACAACGGAGTACACAACCGATCATCGCTCGCTCTCACACCGACCCAAACTGCCTGGCTCGGCCGTAATTTAAAATTCGTGCCCGTACCGCACACCGCGAACGACAAAGCGGAGCTTCCGCTCCAGCTCGATCAATTCTTCAACACATTACGAGTTCAAACCGTTATCTCTGAATCGGAATCGGATTTCAAACCCACGAATCCAAAATTCCGTAAGAACAAACACGGTTTAGAGTTTCTGCTGAATCAGTATCAGCACTCACCATCTTTGGAACTGTTTATTCGACACACCTCCAACCATTTTCGCTCCGAACTCAAACGACACGTCACGCCCTTCACCCGCAACTTCTCAGCTGCCGGCGAACGGTTCCTGCGCGAACTGCGCCTAAACAAAGACGTGATCATCAAACCAGCAGACAAAGGATTAGGTATTACGGTTTTAGATCGTACTTGGTACGACGCTGAGCTCTCACGCCAGCTCTCCGACCGCCTCACTTACCGCATATCACTCCCAAAACCACCAAAATTGGGAGGCGAATTAATGAGGATCGTAAAACCCGCACTCAAAAACTATTTCATCACAAATCAGCAGTTTCAGTTCATCACACACAAATGGAACGACGAAACGAGTCAAACACCAAACCTGTATCTGCTTCCGAAGCTCCATAAAACGCCCGTCACCGGCCGTCCAATCGTGTCGTCTCACTCATACATCACGACACCCGCTTCCGTCTGGATCGACGACTTCCTTCAACCACTGATTCGAGATCACATCCCATCGGTCCTTCGTGACACGAAAGACGTGATACATCGTATCGAATCAACACCAATCGCCGACCGCCACTGCACGATCACAACAGCCGACGTATCATCACTCTACCCGTCGATACCGACCGAACCAGGAATCGCCGCCGTCGAACTGTTCCTGCAAACAGTCTGTGCCATACCGCATCAGAAAAAGATCACATTCGTATGTGAGCTGCTGCGTTTCGTTCTGAAACACAACTACTTCAAAGCGAACGGACAGACTTACATCCAAATTAAAGGCACCGCTATGGGTACACCCTGCGCCGTCGTTTTTGCCAACATATTTATGTATATGACATTCGACCGCCTGCTCCTACAAAGCACAGGGCATAACACACTCCTTTACGGTCGATTCATCGACGATATACTGATCGTCACATCATCAAACCTACCGGTTGCATCACTGCACCAACTGATGCGATCGA
>JANYHX010000321.1 GCA_025362155.1 Gallionella sp.
CCAAGGATGGCTGCTGAGGCGGTAGTGATACCGCAGAGTTGCAAGGGAAAACTGGCGCAACTGGGCGCGTTGGGCGCAAGCTCAAAGCCTCGCTGATAGCTTAAACCTTTAAGGCGTCCGAAGAGGATGCTTGGTGGATTTTACGTATGTGATGCTCCAGAGGAGCATTAAGCGGGTGGTGATGAAGTTAGGATGGGGTAAGGCACTGGTTTTGGAATCTCGCAGGCCTGAAAACCGACAGTTACAAATGTCGGTGAGTTGCATAGCAACAGGAAAATCATTCTAAATGAGCCAACATACGAAAAAATCTTGGCAGTGGTAACTAACGTGGGAACCTCTGACGTGATGGGTGGCACCATGAACGCCGCAAGGCGCACGGAACCCGGCAACGGGAATTGCAGAGGGGGAGATCGGATGAGTAGTGGTTGCGGGCAACCGCAACCAGACTCGATAGGCAGACTCGCTGTTTTGTCTATTCGAGCGAAAGTCCGACACAGTCGTAAAGGTGCATTGAAACTGGGGTTGGCACCCCGGGGGCGTCGAAGGAGGAACGGTGTTGGCAGCACCGTTCCAGTCTGCCTGGCAGCAGACTAGATTCGACGAACGCGACATTGGGGTTACTATCAGTATGAAGTAACAGATATAGACGCCATCTTCCCTTGTGGAAGAAAAAATAAATTACCGATGGCAAGGTATAGGTCAGTTTTACTGGCTTTTAGTACGTGCTTTAACCAGTTGCCTATCTTTTAGGTTCTAAACTGGAAGCCATGCGTAATCATTTTATGCATGGCAATAACCCCGATCGTCTTTCGGTCGGGGTTATTTCTCTTGGCTCAAGTTAAACAAACTATTTATTTATCGATACTCCAATCTTGCATAAAGATAAAAAATATATATTTATTTATAAATCAGTCAGTTAATAGCTACTAAAACCATTTTTCACATTATTTTCGTTTTTATATTCTGTCATTTTCCCTCTTTGTGCTGGACACGAGATTTTTACGGGTCCGGGAGCCCGGGATGACTCCCGCTGAGGCCTGCCGAGAGGCAGGCCTCAGCACGTCTATAACTTGTATGTTATTGTATTAATTAACTTTATTGTTGACATCGCCAAACCTCCAGAGTTAGAATGCGCATATCCCGGGCTCCCCTCGAAAAAATTCTTGAGGGGAAAGCCAAATGCAAAAAGTTGTTATCTTCACCAAGAAGGCCGTATTACTTCAGTCCATCCAGGATGCGGTCGGGCACGGCTATACACACTTCACTTCCGGCAGTACTCCAATCCCTAGGTTAGAACAGGCAATAGCCGTCTTCAATCTGAACTATCGTGCATTTGCAGATAAGAACGAACGGACTCGGCGTAATCGGCTTGGATTGGGAAATATCCGTGCGTTCATGTTTCACCGCCAAGGCGATGACAACGTTTCGTGGTGGCTTGTTGCCATGCCTAAGGAAGCAGGAAAGCATCCCATTCATTCAGCCGAAAAGATGCAGGATGCGCTGGATCGAGATCATCGCCTCGTCATATTCGGACTTCAATTAATTCGATTGCCCAAGAAGGGAACTTCCAAGACAAAACTTACGTGGCAGATGACCAAAGATCAATATCAGGCGATAGCCCAAGAAATCCGGGACGCCGTTAGGTCGCGGTCATTTTTTCGCATGGAACAAGCCTTGGTGAAAGCGCGGTCAATTCCCCTCGGTTTCAATGGCGCTCGTGTTCAATTTGGTTACTTGATGGCCTTGTATAGGCTGGAGGTCAAACGGGCTTCCGTGAAAGGAGCGCCGGAACCGCCGGCAAAGCTTTCGTACACTCGTCGCATCAGCCACGACGGTATCAGCGTTAAGCAGCTGCTGTCTATGGCTGACTTTGATTGACCATGAAGAAGCGAGAGATTAAAGTTAGATCTACTGGATTGCCAGACGCATGTTTGGCAGCTGAACTTTTTTCTCCTCTATTTACAAAAATATATGAACGCCATCAAAAAAAATGCCCGCAGATGCGCAATATACTTGAGAAGCAGCAAAGATCGAACGGACGTGTCAATATCTGCTCAACGGCACGAACTTCAAGCACTAGCGAAATCGCGCAATCTGACAATTACTGACGAGTTTGCTGATGCTGTGGAATCAGGCAAGGATGCCAATCGACCAGGTTTTCAACACCTGATCCGACAGATCAATTCAAAGTCTCGTCAATGGGATGTCGTAATGATGGTGGACACATCTCGTCTAGCTCGCAATCAATACGTCGCCCACTCTTTCATGCACGAATGCCGCAAGCGCAACATTGATGTCATCTTCGCCAAGACCCCAGAGTTGGACGGTGTGACCGGCATCATCTTGCCGGCAGTGCTGCATGCAATGGACCAAGTTCACAGCTTCATGTCGCGTGAAAAAGGACTAGCTGGCATGGCCGAAAACGTGCGACAGGGATTCCGCGCTGGTGGCCGAGCACCTTACGGATATAGGCTTGAGTACATTTCCACAGGTGCCGTCCGCGAGGGCGAGCCGGTCACCAAATCCAAATTGGTGCCCGACGAAAATGCTCCAAAAATTGCGGCCTACTTGAAAGGCAGGGCGCAAGGTCTTACTGGAACAAACTTGGCGGAGAAACTGGGACTGAATCTTGCGCGTACAAGCCTCAACGGAATCGAATGGAATGCCCTCACCTATGCCGGCAACACTGCCTGGAATGTCCATAATGAAAAAACAGAGGATGGATACAAAGGCGGAACTAAACGTCGTCCTAGATCAGATTGGATAATGCATCTGGATACTCACCAAGCACTTATCACCAATACCGAAGCTGAAGCCATTCTAAAACAACTTGAATCCGGCAGGATCAAGACCTACAGGACACGTGCGAAACACCTTCTCACTGGCCTATTGTCCACTCCTGACGGAGTAGCTTGGCACGGTGACGGGGAATATTATCGGATTGGCAAGAAGAGCGTTAAATCCAGCCGGATTGACGGTGCTGTGATGGCCCAAGTTGTTGCTGATTTGAATTCGGATTTATTCGTACAAGAATTGGTTAAGTCCGCGCACAAATCGGGCATTCGAACAAATGACGGAGCGGAATTAGAAAAAACACAGAAAAGCATCCAATCAATTGAAAAAAAAATTGACCACCTTACTAGCCTGCTAACTGAAACCACTGCCACCGCCGCCATTCTGCGCAAGATTGAATTGCTTGAAGATGAACGTATTGACCTGCAGCACCAACT
>JANYHX010000329.1 GCA_025362155.1 Gallionella sp.
GTCGCGGTGAATTGGCTGCCCAACAGCGCGTGTCCCGGCATCACGCCGATAATGGTGAGCGGGATCGGGGCCATGATGACCAGTGGCACAACGTAGGATCTGAACTGCGCCACCACCAGCAGGTAAATCAAAATCAAGCCCACGCCATAAGCGATGCCCATGTCGCGGAAAGTCTCGAAGGTCACCTGCCATTCGCCGTCCCACTTCAGCGCATATCCCGCATACGGGTCGCTGGGCTGCTTGAAGAAATAACTCTCCAGTTTTCCACCTTGCTCCAATGGCATGTTACTCACTTTGCTGTTGATGCCGAACATGCCGTACAGCGGGCTGTCCAGCTTGCCCGCCATATCGCCGAACACATACACCACCGGCAGCAAATCCTTGTGATAGATCGGATAATCGCGTTGCATGGTCACGACTTGCACTACTTCTGAAAGCGGAACAAGTGCACCTTCTCGGGCAACCCCGTCGCGGGCCCTGACCTTGAGTTTCAGTACATCGTCGATACGGCTGCGGCTTTCGGCGGGCAGGCCAATGCGCAGTGGCGGGGCATATTTCGCGTCGGCATCGTGCAGCGAAGTGACATCCTGGCCTGACAATGCAACACTGATTACATCCACGATGTCGCGCGGCGCAACGCCGAGCAAGGCCGCCTTGCTCTGAATCACTTGCAACACCATCTTGGGGGCAGGCTCGGTCACACTATCGTCGATGCCAACGATGTCCGCAGTTTTGCCGAATTGTTCGCGCACCTTGCCTGCCACCTTGCGCGCGCCTTGATAATCCGGCCCGTAAATTTCCGCAACGATGGGTGACATCACCGGCGGGCCGGGCGGCACTTCAACGATCTTCACATTAGCCTTCCACGTAGCGGCGATTTTTTGCATCGGCCCCAGCGCGGCAGCCGCGATCTCATGGCTGCTGCGACTGCGATGATGTTTGTCGCGCAGGTTTACCTGGATATCGCCCTGCTCGGCGGCACTGCGCAAATAGTATTGACGCACCAGGCCATTGAAATTGATCGGGGAAGATGTGCCGGCGTAAGCCTCATAGTCGGTGACTTCCGGCACGGTGGCCAGATAGCCGCTGATCTCATGCAACACTGCACTGGTCTGCTCCAACGGCGTACCGGCAGGCATATCCACGACAATTTGAAATTCCGACTTGTTGTCGAACGGCAACATTTTCAGAACCACCAGTTTCACCACACCCAGCGATACGGCCAGCAGCAGGCCGCCCAATATGGCCAGCCACAATTTGCGCCGCGCCGGTTTGCCATGCACACCATTGAGGAACGGGGTGAGGTATTTTTTGAAGAAGCGATGTGTCGCACTATCGCGTTCATCCTTTATTTCTGTGTGATGTGCACCGGCAAAACGCAACACCAGCCAGGGTGTGATGACGAATGCCACCGCCAGCGAGATCAGCATGCCCATGCTGGCATTGATCGGGATCGGGCTCATATACGGCCCCATCAGTCCGCTGACGAAGGCCATCGGTAACAACGCGGCGATCACCGTAAGGGTCGCGAGTATGGTTGGGCTGCCCACTTCGTCCACCGCCTCGGGAATGATTTCCGACAGCGGCTGATGCGTTGCCAAAGCGCGGCGGCGATGGATATTTTCCACTACCACAATCGCGTCATCCACCAGAATACCGATGGAGAAAATCAGCGCGAACAGCGACACACGATTCAGCGTGAAGCCATACGCCCATGATGCGAACAGGGTTGCGGCCAGCGTCAACATCACGGCGATGCCGACCACGAAAGCCTCGCGCCGGCCCATGGTCAACCACACCAACGCCACCACAGCAAACGTCGCGAACACCAGCTTCTCGATCAGCTTCATCGCCTTGTCGTTCGCGGTTTCGCCATAGTTGCGCGTGATGCTGACTTGCACATCGGCGGGAATCACGCTGCCCTTCAATTCCTCCACGCGTGCCAGCAACTTATCGGCGATTTCCACCGCATTCGCGCCCGGCTTTTTGGTGACCGCCAGCGTCACTGCGGTGTATTCGCCCTTTGCTTTGATCTCCTTGTCGGATGCAGCAGGCCCGGTTCCCAGCCATACGTAACTGCTCGGCTGATCCGCGCCATCCTGTACTTCGGCGACATCGCGCAAAAATATCGGTTTACCCTGGGCCACGCCGATCACCAGTTGTTTCACTTCGTTAGCGTTACTCAGGAAACTGCCGGTCTGCACCAATACTTCGCGATTGTTTTGCACCAGGCTACCGGCGTTCTGCGACACGTTGGCAGATTGCAATGCAGCGCGCACATCCTGCATGGTGAGCTGAAAGGCGTTCAGACTTTCCGGGTTAAGCAACACGCGCACCATGCGCTGGGTCGCGCCCAGCGTGGTGACTTCGCGTGTTCCCGAGACGCGCTTCAATTCCGCTTCGATAGCGTGTGCCACCTGGGTCAGTGCGATGCCGCCACCTGCCGCTTGCTCGCGCCATAATGTCAGCGCCATCACCGGCACATCGTCGATGCCTTTGGCTTTGATGATAGGCTGGCTTACGCCCAATGTTGGCGGCAGCCAGTCCGCATGTGCATGCACCACGTCATACAATTTTACCAATGACCGCACGTGTTCTTCGCCAACCTTGAACTGCACGGTGATAATCGCCATGCCGGGCTGCGCAACAGAATAGACGTGCTCCACCCCGGCAATTTGCGACAACACCTGCTCGGCTGGCGTTGCCACGGTTTGCGCCACGTCTTTGGCCGATGCGCCCGGGTAGGCAATCATCACGTTCGCCATGGTGACGTTGATCTGCGGCTCTTCCTCGCGCGGCGTCACCACCACCGCAAACGCACCCAGCAGCACGGCGACCAATGCCAGCAGCGGGGTCATTTGCGAGTGCAAAAAATATTTGGCGATACGCCCTGAGATACCCATAGATTTTTTTCCTAACACCGCTCGACACTTATAAAAACTTAAGGACTGGGAGACTGTCATCTTGCCCCAGTCCTCTTTTGCACAACACTACTTCTTACTTCAGTTTGGTGATGCCCATGGCACTCATCACCAACTTTTCATACATGGGCTCGGAAGTGCCGCGTTTCACTTTGCGGATGAAATATTTTTCAAAGGCGATCTTCGCCACATGCACCCATTTACCGGATGACACCCAATTGACGTTGCGCGGGGGTATCTGGGGAAGCGCCACAAAGGCCATACCGGTATCGCCAAAATCGGCCAGACACACGGCGTTCCAGGTCGCCTTGCTGGTAGGCGGATTGCCCGTCAATTCCGCAGAGATGTTATGCGCGGTCGCCGTTACCATGGATTCGATCATGTAGCCGGTCTTGGGTACACCGACAGGAACAGGAGTTTTTTCGACAGGCGGAATCGCGATACACACGCCGACCGCGTAGATGTTCTTGTAGGTGGGATTGCGCTGGTGCTCGTCCACCAGAATGAATCCGCGCGCTTGGGTCAAGCCTTCGATGCCAAACACTGCGTCCACACCCTTAAAAGCGGGCAACATCATGCTGTAGGCAAAGGGTAGCTCATGCTGCAATTTTTCTTTGCCCATGTCATCAAATTCCGTGACGAACATCTTGCCGGCTTCGATTTTGCTCACTTTCGCGTTGCATATCCATTTGATGTGCTTGTCGCGCATCGCGGATTCCAGCATGCCTTTGGAATCGCCCACACCGCCCAGACCGAGATGCCCGATATAGGGCTCCGAGGTGACGAAAGTCATCGGGACCCGGTCGCGGATCTTGCGGCGACGCAGATCGGTCTCTATGGTGAAAGCGTATTCATAAGCCGGGCCGAAGCAGGATGCGCCCTGTACCGCACCGATTACGATAGGGCCGGGATTGCGGGTGAAATTTTCCCATTCATCGTGCGATTTCATCGCATGATCCACATGACAGATGGAATGCGTGTATCCGCCATGCGGGCCCAATCCCTCGACTTCATCGAAGGCCAGCTTGGGGCCGGTGGCGATCACCAGAAAGTCGTAATCGACCATAGCCCCGTCTTCCAGCTCGAGGCGACTATTTTCGGGATGGACGCGCTTCACGCCAGTGGAGATAAAGTTGATGCCTTTGCGCTCCAGATAAGGACGTATACCGAACTCGATGTCTTCGCGGTCGCGCCATTTCACGCCCACCCAAGGATTAGAAGGCACGAAGTGAAAATTCTCGCTGTTCGAGATCACGGTGACCTTGTCCGCCTCGCGTATTTTTTTCTGCATTTCATAAGCCATCGGCATGCCGCCTATGCCTGCGCCCATAATGATGATGTGTGCCATTGTCCATTCTCCTAATGTCGATTTAGCCAACTCTCCAACCGCATCCTTTTTACTTCCCCACCATGCCCGCCTTGATCGGATCCAAGGCCACTTGCTCCCCGAGATTCAGCCCCGCCAGCACTTCTATTGCGCCATCCGTGGTGGCTTCGCCCAAGCGCACCTGACGTAACTGCACTCCACCTTTTGCATCGACCACATACACCGCCACCACCTCGCTGCGATGCAGTACTGCGCTGATGGGTATCACCAGTCTGCTGGCCTTGCCCACCACAAAATGCGCGCGCACAAACATCCCGGGGTATACGCCCACTACATTAGCGGGAAAATTCACGCGGACTTGCGTGGTATGGGTGCGTACATCGGCGAGCGGTTGAACTGCAACGGAAGCCGCATTAATCCAGCGATTCAATGCAGGCAACTCAATTTTTGCGCTGGGCTGGGGACCAATATCCTGCAACTTATATTGCGGCACGCTCACCACCACGCGCATTTCCGCCGGATCAAAGCCGGCCATCAGCGGTTTGCCCGGCGTCACCATCTCACCTACTTCCACCAGCCGCGCTGCGACCACCCCGCCATAGGGCGCCACCACGGCGCTATAACCATGTGCGAGACTGGCCTGGCCCGCACCAGCCTCGCTGGCCGCAGCTTGCGCCCGCGCCACTTGATAATCGGCCTGCGCTTTGTCCAGCGCCGATTGACTGATAAATCTCTGCTCGAATAATTGCCTGGAACGTTCATAGTTTGCTTTCGCGTTCTGTAAAGTAGCCTGCGCCTGCAACACCTGCGCATTGCTGCCCGCCAAGGCCTTAGCAGTTTCACGCTCATCGATCCGCAATATCACCTGACCCTTGTTGACGCGATCACCGACATCGAAATTTATTTCCTTGATGCGTCCACTGATTTGCGCAGACACAGTGGATAGTCTTGCCGCCTCTACCACGCCTTCAACACTGTAAGTCTGTTCCACTTCGCGATATTGAACCGGCGCAACAGCCAGCGGTTCGCTTGCGTGAGCAGATGCTGCGAGCCACAGCAATAAATAAAAGATCCATGAGGTTTTCATATGCGTTAACCCATTACTAATCATATATTAGTATATTCTAATATTTAAAGAAAAGCAACCTTCCCAAGCCTATTCCTCTAGTCATTTTGCCTGAATCATTAAATGAGTTACAATGCGCCACCTTGATGCACCAGCACACCACAAGCAGTATCTCCACAAGTATGCAGACCATTATTTCAGGAAGAGGAATTATGGAAACCGCAACCATGCCTGTACATGCAAAACATTTTGATCGGGAAAAGGCACTAGAGGTGATTTTATACATCGCCGAAAGCCTGGCTGCCCCGACCCTGCATGGCATTTCCAAAATGCTTTACCTCGCCGACAAGAAGCATCTCCAGGATTTCGGGCGTCTTATCTGTGGCGACCAATACATCGCCATGGAGTATGGGCCAGTTCCCTCTGCAATCTACGATATGATGAAAGTTGCCGCCGGGCGCAATAGTATTGATATTGACTGGGACGAACTTATCAATGATGCCTTTAAGGTGACACAAGGCAGAAACATCAAACCCAACCGCAGATCAAATGTAAACTTACTGGCCGAATCTGAAATTCACTGCATCTCCCAGACCATTGGACAGTTCGGCAGCAAATCATTCGGTGAGCTGACCGACATTACCCATGATGCTGCCTGGAATGAAGTCTCCGAAAATCAATTCATCCCGATTGATGCAATCGCCAAAACCTTGCCAAACGCCAACGACGTAATTGCCTATCTGCGCGCGCACTAAATGTCGCCGCTCAGTGACGGGCTACCTGCCGAAGCACGCAAAAAATTCATCCTTGGAAAACTGCTACCGGGATGCGTTGTCCGGCTGGAGGTCAAGTTTCCTGATAAATCAAAACCAAAATTCCTGGTTCTGGTTGCCGAAGATGACCCGGAATATTGGACATTCATCGTCAATACCGAAATACATTCTTTTGTTCATGCAAGGCCGCACCTGCTCCAGTGCCAAGTGAAAGTTGATAAAGCAGAACACCCGTTTCTGCAATACGACTCGCACCTTGCCTGCCACGAAATATTGAAGCTCCGTAGAGAAGAAGTCATTCAAGCGCTGATGCACGACACCTCTGGACTGAAAGGCCATATCTCGGAAGCCGTTCGAGAGCAGATCATCGCCGCCGTCAAGTTTGCGCAGACGCTAACTCCAAACGAAAAGCGCCAAATTCTTGACTCGCTAACATCCTGAGTTGCTCGCGGGCGCGGGCACTGGCCAATTTCGGGTTTTCGCTTGGGGTCAGTCGATCATAACGCATGCGAAAAATTCTAGTCGAGACGTGGAATAACTGTTTTGGGCACGCCGGACAAACCCACAAGGTAATTGTGGCTTGTTGTTGCCAGGTTCAGCTTCATCGCCCCACTCCTGAAGAAAATACGGATAGCCCATCGTCCCACAATACCGTCGCCAGTCGGACGGAGTTCTTCTACGAAATAGCTAGAGATAAATCCGCTCGTATTCCATCTCAAGCTGATCTTCTATGTCATCGACCGCGTTGGCAACATTGCTAAAAATAGAGCTGTTGGGTGGTTGGCAAGTAAACTTACTTGAATCAAAATTTTTGAGCGTAACCGCACGACGTAGCTCCTTCATAAGGTTAGGGGCAACCTCGAACAAACCGAATGGATGACGCTTTAACTTGGCAATAATGCGCTGAATATCAAACAACAGGGTGCGAGCCAAATCACCCTTGTATGTGTCTGTCTGGTGGAATTGGATTGCCCTTTCCTCAATTGCCCGCAACGCAAGAATGAATTGATCGAGACGCTCTCGCGCCTCCTTGCGTTGGTCGCGCTTTGTGGACAGATGATGAACCACAAACCAACCGGCAACAACGATAAGCCAAGTAGGTATCTGCGTCAGAAATTGGCCGCTAGGGTAATAACACATAGATTATTCTGGTTCGCTACCGTGCTCGATATAGTCATGTATTTCTTCGACAAGACTTTTATCGTTACTTATCAGCTTAAAAGCCTGCTTGACCGTCTTAGGTGAGAATCCTGCTCTTACTGCTCCACCAAAGGCTTCTTCAAGAAAAGAAGAGCCATATCCTCTCGTCCCATCAAGCTCTATGGTCAACTCTTTTGCTTCCTTAAGCGCTGGAATCAAAAATTTGTCACGGAAAAGCTGACCACTTGCCGGTCCATCTTCAATGTACCTACCTGCCGGATACTTCGAAAAATCCCGTGACACATTTACCACAAGTTGAGCCATCGAAAAATCTCCTCAAATTGGCACTCGCCAACTAATAAGCGTGCCATATATGTCGTCCTTAAATTGATGAATGCTTTCGGAATTTGGTTTTAAAGTAAAGAGGCCCTTGTTACTGAAAATATTAACTTCGCCGTTGCCCACTCTAGCGATTACATCAACCAGTTGCTTAAGTCCCTTGCCTCGGTGATGCAACCCAGTACGTGTTCGACTTTCAATAAGCGCTTCCTGTATGGCATGAGCATCTAATTGACCACCAAAAGTCAGAATACGTCGCCAAAGAGAGGGCCTTTTGATCGGCAGAGTACCTGGAATGCCAATTCCGAGATCGCAGAACACTACATTTAGCCAGCCATCCCTTTGTTGTGAAAACATCCACCATTCCTTGGGGTCATGAGCCACGTTAAGACCATCTGGTCGAATACCAATATAGGCATGATGGTGGCAATTGGTCATCGCTTCAGAAAATCCACGGTAAAGCTCTTGGCTCAGCACTTCTGTGATTTGACCGTCGTAATGGCCTAACACTTCATCAAATTTTTCGCCAATAACCTCATGACCATTAGCACTACGCCAATGAATAACATCAGCATAAGTAGTTTTAATCTTTGTACGATAACCAATCAAGTCAAATATGCCAACCTGTTTGAGAACCTGAGCTACCTTTTGATTACGAGGCGGCACACATCTAATTTTTAAGCTGCCGCCCAATCGCTTTAATCGACAGAGTTCCGCATAGAATAGCAATGTTCCATCGGCAATCATTTTCTGAGTTGTCGTAAAGTCTATTAGAACAGCTTGTTTACTAATCACTATAGTATCTCGCATACGCTCTAAAAAGAGCAGTAGGTTGCGGCGATCCGCTTCCAAAATGATCGTAAATTTTACAGGGGCTTTCAGTATCACAAAGTTTTCATGTAGTTTAAAGCTTTTTCGGCGCTTTATATTTTGCTTGCGAAGTCGGTGTAAACACTTCCGCGCAAGGCGGATCTGACGTTCACGCGCATATGGCGTCAGTCTTTTCATGTTTCAACAGTTGCGTGAAAGACCTGCGTCAGTAGTGCGTCGAAGGTAGTGTATGCCGTCGCGGTAGCGGTGTATGACGCGGGAGAAGGCTTCGTTGGACGATTGCATGGGGCGAAAGGGTATCACAGTGCAATAAATTTTTGAGTAAGCAGCCTTGTCCAATGACAAATGAGCCTGAACGAAGGGGTGTGTTTCCACTGTGAGATGAGCCTGGCGGGGCGGAAGTTGGGATCATGGAGGCATGATCGTGACTTTACATACCCAAGGACTACAGACATTGGCACAGGTG
>JANYHX010000012.1 GCA_025362155.1 Gallionella sp.
GTCGCCAGCAATTCCATGAAGTTTTTACGTTCAAGGTCAAGGAACCATTGTTCGTCCACCATGCTGCCCGCTTCCACATCGCCGCCGCACATCGTTTCGGCTATGCGGCAGCCGATGTTGTAGTCGTGTTCGGAGATGAAGCTGCCTTCGAGCATGTTGATCATCGATGCCTTGAAGGTGGCGATGCCAGTGCGTCCAGCCACGGGTATCTGGCGCGGTGCGAGGGGTGGTCTGTAAGCTGTGGCGGTGAGCCCGCGGGCTTCCTGTTTGGCGACATGCAGCAATTCATATTGGTTGAGCACGATACGATCCGATGGCCGGAGGTAGCCCATGTCGCGCGCGAGTTCGGCGCTCTTGGAAACTTCGCCCATCGCGATGTTCTGGAAGTAGCGGCGCAGATAAGGGAAGACGTCGATACGCCCATCATTTGAGTAACGTTGTGCTTCCTGTGCTGCGCGCAATGCCATTTCCTTGCAGCCGCCACCTGCGGGCAATACGCCGACGCCGACTTCGACCAGGCCGATGTATGTTTCCAGCGCAGCAACAATGCGCGTGCAGTGGATCGAAAATTCGCAGCCACCACCAAGCGCTAGGCCATACACCGCCGCGATGGTGGGTACCTGCGCGTATCTGAGGCGCATGGAGACCTGCTGGAATTTGGCGACCACGTCTTCTACATGCGGCACGTGACCCGTTGCGGCATTGACGATCTCGCCCAGGCCGCCGCCGCCCGCGATAGTGTATTTCACGCGGTTCGCGGCGCCCTTGAGTTTGTCGAACAACCCTGCAGGTGGTGCATCGGCTGCTTGCTGCACGCCCTGCATCAGTTGCAGCAGGTGCGCACCGGCAGAAAACGGCGCTTCGATTTGCCAGATGATTAGCGCGGTGAAATGCGCCTCGGCCTCCGAAATGGCGCGCAATATGCCGTCCAGCACATCGTTGCTGATCGCGTGCATCTTGGATTTGAAGCTGAGGATGGCGATGTCGTCGCCGCTGTGCCACATGCGAATGTCGTCCGTCTCGAAGATGGTTTCGCCGTATTGCACAGGTTCGCCGAGCAGGCGGTCGGGGTAGAGTTGGCGGTGGTAGACGGGCAGCGTGGAGCGGGGTTGGTAGTGTGTAGTTATATTTGAAGAGGTTTCCCCCACCCTCGATCCCTCCCCCGGCGGGAGAGGGAAGCCTACTACGGGGAGAGGGGTATAGGAACCTTGCGCGGTATGGACGCCGATGCGTGACGGGTCAGTTGCCCATGCGGGTAGTGGAACATCGGACATTGCTTTGCCCGCCGCGATATCTGCGGCAATCCAGCCGGTCACTTGCTGCCAACCTGCGTCCTGCCAGATTTCGAATGGACCATTGTCCCAGCCGAAGCCCCAGCGTACAGCGAAATCCAGATCGCGTGCGTTGTTGGCGATGTTCGCTAATTGCAATGCGCAATAGTGAAACACATCGCGGAATGTCGCCCACAGGAATTGTGCCTGTGGATGCGTGCTGCCATGCAATGCGGAGAGTTTTTTTGCCCAATTGCGCTCGCGCAATATTTCTTTTACCGCATCGTCAATCTTGGAGTCGGAGAGGCTATATTCATTCGTTTGCAAATCAAGCACGCGAATATCCTTGCCTATCTTTTGGTAGACGCCGCGCTTGGTTTTCTGCCCGAGCGCGCCCTGCTCAAGCAACTTGGTGAACCAGCCGGGCAATGTGAAATACGAATGCCATGGATCGTCCAGGAGATTGTCACGCATGGTATTGACCACATGAGCGAACACATCAAGGCCGACCACGTCCAGCGTGCGGAAAGTGGCGCTCTTGGGACGCCCGAGATAGCGCCCGGTCAGCGTATCCACAGTATCGAATCCCAATCCCAGCCGTTGCGCGTGATGGAAAGTGGCGAGCATCGAGAACACGCCGATGCGGTTGGCAATAAAGTTGGGAGTGTCCTTGGCGCGCACCACGCCTTTGCCCAGCGTGGAGACGAGAAATTCTTCGAGCTGATCAAGTAATAATGCATCGGTACCCGCACAGGGAATCAACTCCACCAGATGCATGTAGCGTGGTGGGTTAAAAAAATGGATACCACAAAATCGATGGCGCAAATTTTCCGGGAAGGCTGCGGCGAGTTTGTTGATCGACAGGCCAGAAGTGTTGGTGGCGAAAATAGTTTGTGCACCGAGGTATGGCGCGACCTTGCGATACAGGTCAGATTTCCAGTCGATGCGCTCGGCGATCGCCTCAATCACCAGATCGCATTCGCGCAACTTATCCAGATGTTGTTCGTAATTGGCGGGCTGGATGCATGTGATTTTTGCTGGGCTAGCGATGGGCGATGGTTCAAGTTTTTTCAAACCTTCCAGCGCCTTGTTCACATTCCCGTTCGGGTCACCTTGCCCATTGATATCGCTCTTTTGGGCAGGCAACTCGAACAGCAGCGTCTCAACATTGGCATTGACCATGTGCGCAGCGATCTGTGCCCCCATAACACCCGCGCCCAACACGGCGACTTTGCGTATCTGAAAATTCGTCTTCATGGCAATGCTCCAAAACGGGTGGGTGAAGAAAAAACGGGAAGGCGAACCTTCCCGTTGTCTACGTCATGCTGGCTTAGAAACTGTAGGCGTACTGCACACTGAGGATATTCACGTTGTTTTTATAGGTACCGACCAAATTGCCTGAACCTGTAGCGGTTCCATCTTTGCGGATTGATGCATCGCTCACAAACAAGTGCGCATAGCCAAAATCCAAGGCGCTTGCTTTGGAAAATTTATACTGGCCGCCTAACGCCAACCACTTGCGGCTGTTGTCGGGAATACGCGCGGTACGATACGCATCTGAAACCGGACTTTGGTCGTAAGCCAAACCAACCCGGGAAGTCCATCTATCATCGTAATGATAGGTTGAGCCTATTGCGAAGCGCCAGGTATTTTTCCAGTTTTCCGGCGTTGAACTCAAGGTCGAACCATTCGCACGAATTACATTCAATTGATTAAACACACTCCAGCCTGTCCATGTTATATCCGCCATGGTGTCCCATTTGTCGTTCATGCGATTAACCATGCTGGCCGAAAAAGAATCTGGCATCTTGATATCCAGACTGACCGTACCATCAGGATAGGTCGCGGCAATACCACCAGCCAACGGTGCGCCAACCGCCGCTGCGGTTGGCCTGTTGCTGAAGCTTACCGAGCCAGTGAGCTTGTATTTAATTGTAGAGCGATACGCCAATCCAACGCGTGTTTGCTCAGACATTTTAAATAAAACCCCTAGGTTGTATCCCCACGCCGTATCATCGCCGGTAACCGTTGTCACCCCTTCACCTTGTCCCGCCGCATTGGCTGCACCAGCCGCAGCCAAGCCACCCGCACCCCCGCCAGCAGCGGTAAAGGCTATTGCCGCCCAATTAATTGCGCTGGTCAAATCGCCGGTAATACGTTGATAATTCAGTCCTGCACCCACTGAGACTGTTTCGTTCACGCCATAGGAAATGGATGGATTAAGATTGACGGTTTGTATTTTGGATTTCTTTGCCTGAAAACGACCGATCCAATTTGCGTCATATTCGGTCTGCAAACCAAATGGTGCATTGATCCCCAACCCGACTCTCATTTGCGAATTCAACTCCATCGCAAAGTAAGCATTGGGTACTAATCCCCACTTACCTGCATCGCCCCCATTGCCATTGTTAGCGGTCTGGAAAGCAGCAGGGGTTGAGCCGGTATCAGAAAACTTCGCCGAAGGCTTGATCATATTACCGGCCACTACTATCTGCTTGCCATTCAAGCGCGCCATGCCCGCCGGATTATAAAAAATTGTCGAGGCGTCTTCCGCACTCGCCGCGCCGCCCGCATAGGCATTGCCCAAACCACTGCCACTTTGTTCGATCAATGCAAACCCGGAAGCCATTGCAGTCCCGGATCCCACCAGCATTACAGCTGCCACTAAACCGTTTATCCTCGCTCTTTTGAATTTCATGATCATTTCTCCTCTTTTTTATTGGAATAAGAAATATTTGTGCGTTAAAACGCCGCACAATAATGCGCTTATTCTTCTGGCGGGACAACCCTGGGTTTGCGGTCTTCGCCCACAGCCACATAGGTCAGGGTCGCTTCGGTCACTTTTACGCAAACTGGTTTGGCGGGATCGCGCTGCGCATAGACTTCGACCTCGACGGTGATCGACGTCGTCCCCACCTTCATGATCTTGGTGTAGAAGCTCACGATGTCGCCGACGAAGATCGGCTGCTTGAATATGAAAGAATTTACCGCCACTGTTGCGACACGGCCTTTGGCGCGGTGTAACGCAGGGATGCTGCCGGCGATGTCCACCTGCCCCATCAGCCAGCCGCCGAAAATATCTCCGGTGTAATTGGCATCGGAAGGCATAGCTGCCACACGGATGGTGGGTTCGCGCTGTGGCAAGGTAGTATGCTGATGAGGATCATCCATGATTAATGTCCTTCATAAAGTTGTTTGATTTGCGCCGTGTATTTCTCCACTACTTTGGCGCGTTTGACCTTCAAGGTTGGCGTAAGCAGGTCGTTATCTATAGTCCACGGTTCTTGCAGTAACAAAATGCGCAGCACCTTGGCATAGCCAGGAAAGCCTCGCAAACTGAGTGCGATGCGTTTCAATATTTCGCCTTGCACGCGACTGTCGGTCAATGATTCAGGCATATCAGCACGGATGCCGCTTTCCTTGGCAAATTTCAGCCACGTTTCGGGATTCAGTACGGCCAGTGCAACCAGATAGGGATGCGCCTCGCCAAATACCATCACCTGATCAAATAGAGGGTCATGCAAAATCGCCTGTTCCATATCGGTCGGCGGCACTTTCTCGCCGTTGGACATCACGATGATTTCCTTGGTGCGCCCGGTGATGTAGATGTGGCCGGTATCGCTGAAGCGCGCGATATCGCCGGTATTCAGCCAGCCCTCGGCGTCAATCATTGCCTTGGTTGCTTCCGGATTATTCCAGTAACCGAGCATCACGTTCGGGCCTTTCACCAACAGCGCATTCTGTTCGCCGAGGCGTACTTGCACATCGCGTATCGGTTGGCCGACACTGTCCGGAAAATTATTTTCCATTTTGTTGCCGGCTATGACCGGGCTGGTTTCAGTCAGCCCGTACCCTTGTACAATGGGTAAACCGAGGCCAACGAACACCCGTGAAATCTCCGGTGCCAGTGCGGCCCCCCCGCTGATCGCAACACGCAATCTTCCACCCAGTTTATCGAGTATTTTTTGCGCGACCAATTTTTGCAGCACAGGCCACAGCAGGAAAGAAATTTTCCATGAGCCGCGACCTTGTTCGTGTTCAAATCGTGCCCAGCCGGTTTCCACCGCCAGATGGAACAGCTTGCGCTTAAGCGCTGAGCCTTCGTCCAGCTTGCTTTTGATCGCGCCGTAAACGCGCTCGTAAATACGCGGCACGGAAATGAGCAGGGTTGGGTGTATGGTTTGCAAATCTTCAGACAGTTGAGTAATAGAACGCGCAAAGGCCACCGTCGCACCGGTCATCACCGTCAGGTAATACCCCAGGGTGCGTTCGAATGTATGTGACAAAGGCAGAAAAGACAGGAATAAATCATCGCCATGCACGGCAAATGTATCCAGACAGGCGTGGGCATTGGTGAGCATATTGGCGTGGCTTAACATCACACCTTTCGGCTTGCCCGTGGTACCGGAGGTGTAAATGACACTCGCCAGATCATTCATCTGGCAAGGCGGTGCAGCTTGCAGTTGTGCAGTAGCTGGTAAAAACTCCGCCGTGGATTTCAGGCGCGGTTCTTTCTCATTGGTTAGTTTATCGATACTCACAAAACGCAACACACCGCCCAGCTGATCGCGAACCGTGCGTAATTCCTGCCATTGCTCGGCACTCTCGAACAGCAACACTTTTACGTCAACATCGTTGATGATGTAGGCAATATTGTCCGGCCTGTCGACGGTATACAGCGGCACCACCACCAGACCCAGCGACATCGCCGCCTGATCGAACATTACCCACTGTGGAGAGTTGCGTAGCATGATGGCGACACGATCGCCGCGCTGCAATTTTAATTCTGCCAATGCGGCCTGCCAGCGCGCCACTTCAACCAACACCTCCCGCCAGGTTATATCGCGCCAGGCATTTTTCTGAAAACGAAGTTTCGGCGCAGACTCATGCCTGCTTGCAGGCGTGATGTCGGAACTAAAATAGCGGTAGGCAACTTTATTCGGGGAGCGGCGCACGCGTTCGAGAAGCAATCCGTGCAGTGTGCCCGCCCGTTCGGGAGTAATCACATCATTTGGTTTAGCCTGCATCGCATCGTTCCCTCAAAAACAAACCTGTTAGCCTAGAAATAAATCACTGAACAGCGGCGTGCCGGGCGATACCGCATATTGTTCAAAATCCCACACGCCTGCTTCGCGCAACACCTCTTCGTCAATAAAAAAATTTCCGCTGCAAGTGCTACTTTCGCGTGTCAAAATCGCATATGCGGCATCCGCCATGATGGCGGGTTTGCGCGAGGCGCGCAGTATTTCTGCGGGAAAGTTGAACTCAATCGCAGCGGTGGCGATAGTGGTGCGCGGCCACAGGCAATTTATTCCAATGCCTTTAATTCTGCCCGACCCGGCGGCAAATTCGCGTGCCATGCCCAACGTGCACAGACTCATGCCATATTTTGAAATCGTATAGGCCAAGTGTGGCGCAAACCATTTGGCATCCATGTTCAGCGGGGGTGACAAGGTCAGGATATGCGCATTATCCACCTGCTTGAGATAAGGAATGCAGGCTTGCGATACCAGAAATGTGGCGCGCATATTGACTTCCCACATCAGGTCGAGGCGCTTGGCAGTCGTTTCCAGACTCGGAGTCATGCTGATTGCGCTGGCGTTATTCACCAACACATCGATGCGACCAAACTTTGCCACAGTCTGCTCTACAGCAGCTTTAATCGCCTGCGCGTCGCGTACGTCCATCTGGATTGCAAGCGCCTGTCCACCCGCTTGCACCACCTCATTGGCAACGGTGAATATCGTGCCGGGTAATTTGGCATGCGCGGTCACCGTCTTGCCGGTAATCACCACCTGCGCTCCATCACGCGCGCAGCGCAACGCGATTTCACGCCCGATGCCGCGAGTGGATCCGGTAATGAAAATCGTTTTACCGCGCAAATCATTCATTACCGCTATCCCGGAAATTATTTAGCTACAAAATTCTTCAGAGGGCATGCTCTAATGTCCTCACCAGGCCAAAACCCCGCCCGACGCCTCCACCCCAAAATACGTGCCTTTGCTATTACTCGAAAGCGGAGATATCAATGAAGCGCCAACAGCATTGCGTATCTCATTACCATACCCAATCGTCAATGCAAAGTTTCCCTGGGGCGGATCACGGAAAATAATTTTTAAACTATTCTCCCTGGAATGGCCATCCACAAAAACATTGCCTCCATCGATATCCCATGAGAGCCGTTCATGGCTGGCGCTGAATATCCACGGCCACGATGGCGAGTAGGTAAAGCCAATTCTTGCACGATTGTTGGTTCTTTCCGAATAGCTATAGACTTCCAGATCAAAATGGAAGGCAACTTTTTCGTTGAACCGGTAAGCATATAGAACTCCGGGTAACAAAAATGAACTGCCCTGGATATCCCGGGGCTGCGAATTTGGATTGGTCAAATCCTGGTCCCTATAGTAAAAATGACGATAAAAAGTTACAAATGGAACGAAGGTATAAGCGGTATCCCCCGGAACCGAGCTAGAATAATAAATTCTCCCTAACCCTGTTTCCGACACCAGTTGCGTGTCATCATGTACCAGAGTTTTGTAATCAAAATACGTTATCCCGCCGAATAATCCTTGTCCCGTATTGCGCGCGGACTCCGATAAAGGATAGGGAAATTGAAGAATAACTTCGCTAAGCCCCAAAGAATCTTTCTGTGATTTTGTTCCCAAGTAAATAACATTTAAATTGACATCCAGTTTGTCATTGGTAGCAGCATGAACATTCCCGGCGTATTGAACAGCTACAGCAAAAAACATCAGTGCTACAGCGATGCTGAGACGATTTGTATTCAACAACTTCTCCTTAAGGTTTCCCCAATATCATTTTGACCATGCATCATTTTGACCCGTCATCATTTTGAACCGCCGCCCGCAATTGTTCCGGCGCAAAATCATCAACCATAATAACCTTGCGCCGCAGTGCGTAGTCGCGTTCCAGCTGTAGTGCCTGTTCCGGGCTGATCAAACCCAAGTCGCGCGCCTCGGCGATGCGTAACAATTCTTCCAACGCATTTAATTCGCCAGCCTTACGCGCCTCGTGCAATTTGCTTTGCAACGGCTCGCATTCCAGCGTGCTCAGCAACGCGGCTTCCAACGCCCCCACTGCGTCTTGTTCATCGTCAGGAATATAAATTCCTGCTGTCAAGCGATCACGCGTTGCGCCCGGTTTCATCAACAGCGTGGCAATCTGATGCCCGATGTGGTCGGAAGGCGGTGATAAATACCGTCCCCGTGGAAACACCAAACTCCTCAATAGCAGGCGTCCCAACGCACTGGGAAAGTTTTTAATCACGCCGTCAAATGCCTGCTGGATATTGTATAGCGCATCCTGCAATGCCCAGTCCAGCAAGGGTAAATCTTCGACAGGTCGGCCGTCGTCCTGAAAGCGCTTCAGCGTCGCCGAACACAAATACAGTTGGCTTAACACATCGCCCAAACGTCCGGATATCTTCTCGCGACGCTTCAATGAGCCGCCCAGTGCCGCCATCGCCACATCCGCGCTTAAGGCAAATGCTGCCGAGAAGCGCGTCAGCTGCTGGTAATAGCGGCGGGTTTCATCTCCTGCTGGTGTTTCCAAACCACGTCCGCCGGTTAGCCCAAACACCAGGCTACGCGCAGCATTACCCAACGCAAAGGTGATATGCCCAAACAGCGCTTCATCGAATTGATGCAACCCGCGCTGACGATCATGATCGTTTACCGCCGCAATTTCTTTCAGCACATAAGGATGCGAGCGTATCGCCCCCTGCCCGAAGATCATCAGCGTGCGGGTCAGGATATTAGCGCCTTCCACCGTGATGGCAACCGGCATCTGCTGATAAAAACGTCCCAGATAATTATCCGGCCCAAGGACAATGCCCTTGCCACCATGCACATCCATCGCGTCATTAATGACAATGCGGCAACGTTCGGTGGCGTGGTATTTGATAATGGCCGAAATCACCGACGGTTTTTCGCCCAAATCGAGCGCCAATGCGGTGAATTTCCGCGCCGCATCCACCATGTATGTGTGTGCGCCTATGCGTGCCAGCGGTTCTTCTATACCTTCGAATTTTCCGATCGGCATGTTGAATTGTTTGCGCACCCGACTGTATGCGCCGCTGGTGCGCGCCACCAGCTTCATGCCGCCCATGCTGCTGGCCGGCAATGAGATTGAACGTCCCGCCGCCAGACATTCCATCAACATGCGCCAGCCTTGTCCCACACGGGAAGTTCCACCGATGATGTAATCCATCGGAACGAATACATCCTTGCCCTGCGTCGGGCCATTTTGAAAAGCGGAATTAAGCGGAAAATGGCGGCGGCCAATTTGCACACCCGGCGTGTCAGTCGGAATCAGCGCAAGCGTGATGCCACGATTGGTTTCACCGCCGAGCAAACGTTCCGGATCATAAAGTTTGAATGCCAAGCCGAGCAGGGTAGCCACCGGAGCCAGCGTGATATAGCGCTTCTCCCAAGTCAGGCGTAGGCCCAATACTTTTTGCTGCCCGGCAAATTCACCGTAACACACTACGCCGTAATCAGGAATCGCACCGGCATCTGATCCGGCGAACGGCCCGGTCAACGCAAAGCAAGGCACTTCCAAGCCTTGCGCAAGACGGGACAAATATTTTTCCTTTTGTCCCTCGGTACCATAATGCAACAACAATTCGGCTGGCCCCAGAGAATTGGGCACCATCACCGTCACCGCAGCTGTGCCGCTGCGCGAAGCCACTTTGCTCACTACTGCCGAATGCGCCTGCGCGGAAAATTCCAGCCCGCCATAACGCTTCGGAATGATCATGCCGAAGAAACCTTTGTCCTTGATGAATTGCCACACTTCGGGCGGCAAGTCGACGCGAGTGTGGGTAATATCCCAATCGTGCAACATCGAACACAACTGCTCAACTTCGTTATCGAGAAAGGCTTGTTCAGT
>JANYHX010000042.1 GCA_025362155.1 Gallionella sp.
CGCACCAGATGCGGGTTGCTGCGGCGCGCTGAACCAGCATATGTCCGATCTGGAAGGCGCGCGCGCAATGATGCGCCGCAACATTGATGCATGGTGGCCGCATATCGACAATGGCGCAGAAGCCATCGTGATGACCGCCAGCGGCTGTGGTGTGATGGTGAAAGATTACGCGCATGCATTGAAAGATGACGGCGCCTATGCGCATAAGGCCGCGCGCATCAGCGCGCTGACGCGCGACCTCAGCGAAATATTGAGCCGCGAAAATCTGGATGTGTTCGCGCATGTCGGCCACGGAACGCGTGTGGCCTATCAATCGTCATGTACATTGCAGCACGGCCAAAAACTGGGCGGGACAGTGGAAGATATTTTGCAACGCTGTGGGTATGAGCTCACTCATGTCGCGGACAGCCATCTTTGTTGCGGCGCGGCAGGCACTTATACTTTGCTGCAAGCCAAGCTTTCACAGCAGTTGCTGAAAAATAAACTCGCCGCGCTGCACGCAGGCAAGCCGGAAATCATCGCCTCCGCGAATGTCGGTTGCCAGATGCATCTGGCCAGCGTAAGTGATATTCCGGTCAAGCACTGGATAGAATTGTTGGAACAAAGCTGGAATCAAGCTCTCGTCTAAATCAGAACCCCAACCTGAGTCAGAGACTCACTGCGCCCGCTGGGCGAAGCTCACCGCATAGGCTGCCGGGCGAATCAGCAGTACCGGGTCTTCAAGATGGCGGTGTCCCTGCTGGAAGTAATAATGGATTAAACATCAGTGCCTTTTGTTCTTTTGCCTGATTTTTCGAGACGCTGGTCAAGCTGATATGCCCAGTTCCAACCGTTCTCTGTCTGCCGGCCACACCGCTGTTGGATCATTGACTGGGTCGCCTTCCTTTGCCAATTGGGCTACTAAACGAAACTTCACCGCACCTTTCGCGATACGCTTCGGCAATTCATTCATTAAATAGTTGGGGGATGCTTTGCCGCGCTCGCGCCACTAAGCCCGTGCTCGCCCGCCATCGGAAGTATCTGGTAGCGGGCAAACTGAGTCTTGCCCTGAGCATTGGTAAATTTGAATGCATTGATGCCGAAGTAAGCCAGCGTTGCGAAACTTACAGGCGGTGGGCAAGGGGTCGTCACAAACTTTGTCGCCGCAGGATGGCTGCCGAGAAATTGCTCGATCGGCGTGGGCTTCGCTGCCTTCGGTCCGCTCAATGAAACGGCCTGCAGCAGTGCGAGGAAATCTTCCGGAGTTGCCACCGGGAAACCATTGGCCGAAATGCTGACAATATCCGTGTCGCTGCCGTCCGGCAGCTTAAAGCGAATGGCGATGCCATGCGGGCTCGCATTGGGGCTTGCATCAGATAGCGTCGGAACGCCCGTAGCATTAGAGAACCTCACTAACACTGGCACGCGCTTGGCGAAATGGGTGCCGTACTGAGTGACGCTGCAGACGGGGTTGGTGTGAAGGTACCCGCCACCAAAATGCCTTTGGCATGGTTGGCGCGAAAGCCCGCGTGCGACCCGCCGGAAAGCGTGTTGAGCGTTTCTACGATGGCCACAGGCACTGGCTTTTGTTCAGTAGGTGGTTCGGCAGCAAGGGCCGAGACAATGCATGCAGTGAATACACCAACGAGTACGATGACCTGCGGAAAACGACCCGCAACATTTACTTATTTCGAACTCTGGTCCTGAACTTAATGTAAGTACCTCATCATCGAACAGGTTGTCTTGGCGTAACGTTTATTCTGAATTTTAACAATTATCCTGCTCATCACTTGGATTATTTTATACCTTGCGGTACATTACGGCACATTTAAACACAGCAAGAAAAGGAAATAGCATGACGATCAAATCATTTCACCCGCCGCAACGCATATTAATGGGGCCAGGCCCTTCCGATGTTAGCCCACGAGTTCTGGAGGCCATGTCGCGGCCCACCATCGGTCATCTTGATCCGGTGTTCGTGTCCATGATGGACGAAATGAAGACGCTGCTGAAATATGCCTTTCAGACCGACAATGAATTGACCATGCCGGTTTCCGCACCCGGTTCCGCCGGTATGGAAACCTGTTTCGTCAATCTGGTCGAGCCGGGTGACAAGGTCATCGTATGCCAAAACGGCGTGTTCGGCGGACGCATGAAAGAAAACGTCGAGCGTTGCGGAGGCGTCGCGGTAATGGTTCAGGATGACTGGGGACGCGCGGTTGATCCGCAAAAATTGGAAGACGCGCTCAAGGCCAATCCGGATGCCAAAATTGTTGCCTTCGTGCACGCGGAAACTTCCACTGGTGCGCTGTCCGACGCAAAGACACTGGTAGCGATGGCGCATAAGTACAACTGCCTGACCATCGTGGATGCGGTTACATCTCTGGCTGGATCACCGCTCAAGGTTGACGAGTGGAAAATTGATGCGATTTATTCAGGCACGCAGAAATGCCTGTCGTGCACACCCGGACTTTCGCCGGTCAGCTTCAGCGCGCAGGCGCTGGAAAAGGTGAAGAACCGCAAGACCAAGGTGCAAAGCTGGTTTCTGGACCTCAATCTGGTGATGGCCTACTGGGGTGGCACTACCAAGCGCGCCTACCATCACACTGCGCCAATCAACTCACTGTATGGCTTGCACGAGGCGCTGGTAATACTGCAAGAAGAAGGCCTGGAAAAATCCTGGACACGCCATCAAAAAAACCATCTCGCCTTGCGTGCGGGGCTGGAAGCGATGGGACTCAAATTCGTCGTGCCCGAATCGGAACGTCTGCCGCAACTGAACGCGCTCTCGGTGCCGGAGGGTGTCGATGAAGCCGCAGTGCGTGCAATATTGTTGTCCGACTATCAACTCGAAATCGGGGCAGGACTGGGTGCGATGGCCGGCAAAGTGTGGCGCATCGGCTTGATGGGGCACGCCAGCAATTCGCGCAATGTGCTGCTCTGCCTGGGCGCCTTGGACGATGCCCTCAGCCGGGTGAAAGCGCCGATCAAACGCGGTGTCGGGGTAGAAGCGGCGCACAAAAAACTGGCTGGCTGATTCGTTGCTAAAAAAGGGGGTCGGTAATAACTGTTAGGGCGGATTGTATGTTTTGCTTATCCGCTGCATGACGAACGAGGAGATTTCATGAAAATAATTCATAGATTGTTTATTGTGCTCGTAGCATGCGTCTCGGCGGCCTTCGCACACGCCGAGGATACTGTATTGGTGCCATCACTTATCCCTTACGACAAGAGTGACACTGCTTCTGAAGACGTTCGCAAAGATTGCGATTGGAATGCCACCATGCCACGCTACTTGGCAAAGGAGTCGGATGGTCGCGTGAAAATAATAGATCAGGGCATTGAGGCGATGCCTGACAAAAAGCTGATGCTCGTTGCAACCGCACTTCACACAGTTGGCGGAGGCGGCTGGTCGGGTCCGAAGTGGCTGGTCCTGGAGGGAAAGTTAACCGAGGGTGACAAACTGTTGGGTAGCTTTGAAGCAAGACGCCAGACTATACGCGGCTCAATGCGCGGTTGCGGGACGCTCACTTCGCTGAGCGAAGATATTGCGGATGACATTTTAGAATGGCTCAAGACTCCCAGCCTGAATGCCAAACTCGGCAATGCAAAATAAACTAAAGGGTTAGCCTCGGTTTCCATATTCGTGCTGTACCCTTTGTTGCACAACAAGCTCCATTTCCCCAAGGCCGAGACATTTCGCCAATTTTCCTCCGTCAAATTGCAAAAATATCGGCCTTGCACTTAATGAGCTTCATAAGCTAGATAAACACACCTTCTGCATAAGCCCCCCAAAGGTGTCGTTTTGGCTTTCTGTTGTCGCCAACAACTCGTTATTTATCGCCTTACCTGACTACAAATAAACTCCTACGAAAATAAAATAGGGACTACTTTACATTCAAACAAGCGTTTGATACGATTGTTTCGTAATATCAATTATACGTGCTCCACCCCACTGAATTAATTTTATAAAAAGATATTGTTATGGTTAAAGTCGCAGTCGTGTATCACAGTGGTTATGGGCATACCAAGAAACAAACCGAAGCTGTTGTCAGTGGAGCGAGCGGCGCGGGTGCAACCGTACAGTTGATTCCCGTGGCGGATATTGATATGCATTGGGAATATCTGGCGCAAGCCGATGCAATCATCTTCGGTGCTCCGACCTATATGGGCAGTTTGTCTGCCGAATTTAAAAAGTTTATGGATGTGAGTTCCAAGCCTTGGTATCAGATGTTGCGCCGCCCCAAGGTGACCTTGATACAGCCGCCCATCTTGGCAAACGCGTAACCGAAATAACCAGGAAATTTATTTCGGGCCGTGCAAAATAAGTAGTACGAAGTTCCTTGCTGTGTAGTGCAGCAAGGATAATTTTATCTGTTTACGGGATTTTTTATGATGACCTCAGCCAAACCGATTTTTCTGTCGCTATTATTAACCACCATTCTTGTAGCTTGCGGCGGCGGCAATAAGCCTGCCGCAGGCCCGGCTTCTGGTCCGGCGCCGGGTGGGGGCATGCCGCCCCCGGAAGTGGACGTGATTACAGTTACTCCTGGGCGCGCGACTATCACACAGGATTTGCCAGGACGATTGCAGGCATTTCGTAGCGCGCAGGTGCGCGCGCGCGTCGAGGGTGTGGTTGAAAAAAGATTATTTGAGGAAGGCAGCGACGTCAAGGCAGGCGAGTCTTTGTTCCAGATTGATGCGCGCACCTATAGGGCGGCAGATGCATCCGCAAAGGCTGATCTGGCGATCGCCCGCCAGAACGTCGAACGGTATAAACCCCTGTTGGAAATCAGGGCAGTGAGTCAGCAGGAATTCGATCTGGCTGCAGCCAAAGCCAAACAAGCAGAATCTACAGCGATTACCGCCGCGCAGAATTTGGAAAATGCTAGCGTGCCCGCCGCTATTTCTGGACGTATCGGTCGCGCGCTGGTGACCGAGGGTGCTTTTGTCGGCAAGGGAGACGCCACGCTATTGGCCACCATCGAGCAACTCGATCCTATTTATGTGAACTTCACGCAATCCGGTTCCGATCTGTTGCGTCTGAGGCAAGCTGTCAAGGCGGGAAAACTCAAACGCGCCGATTCCGCCAAGGTGGAATTGTTACTGGAAGATGGCAGTATTTATCCGCAGTCGGGCAAAATATTTTTCACTGATATGGCGGTTGATTCAAGCACGGGTGCGGTGTCGTTGCGCGCCGAATTTCCTAACCAAAAACGCGAATTACTCCCCGGGATGTTCGTGCGTATCCGTTTCCCCGAGGCATCGGCGGAAAATGTCATCCGCCTGCCGCAACGCGCTGTGCAAGCCGGTACCCAAGGTCAGTTTGTCATGGTGGTCGGTGCGGAAAATAAAGCCACGCTGATGCCGGTAAAAACAGGGGACATGGCGGACGGCGATTTTATTATTACCGAAGGACTGAAAGGCGGTGAGCAGGTCATCATAAATGGTTTGCAAAAAGCCCGTCCCGGCATGGCGGTGAAGCCGGTGCCCCTAGATACGGAGAAATCGGATACGCAGAAACCGGCTACATCCGGGTCTGCTGTAGCCGCAGCCCCTGCCGAAAAATCAGTTCACGAAAAACCAGCTAACAAAAATTAAGGTTCCCCACCATGTTCGCAAAATTTTTTATTGACCGCCCCATCTTTGCGTGGGTGATTGCCCTCATCATCCTATTGAGCGGCGCGTTAGCCTTACGCAACCTGCCGGTCGCTTCTTATCCGGCAGTGGCTCCGCCTGCTTTGGCTATCACGCTCAACTATCCCGGCGCCTCAGCGCAGGTGGTGGAAGAAACCGCCGTCGCGCTGGTCGAGCAGGAATTGAA
>JANYHX010000053.1 GCA_025362155.1 Gallionella sp.
ATCGCCAGCAGCACCAGCCCCGCCAGCCACGGCAGGTAGCGCTGAAATATATTTTGCTGCGGAGAATTCATAGCCGGCCTATTTATTAATTTTATTTATCTCAATACTAATATGCACTAATTCTTCGTGGATGCGTAACTGCTGCTTAAAATATTCCGGCGACCCATCATTATCTGTCGCGAGGCTGAGTATGCAAGCGAACTTGCCCTTCCCTACGCGCCATACATGCAGGTCGCAGATTTGCGCCTTGATCGGCGATGCGGCAATGACTTCGCGTATTTCGGCCACCACGGGAACATTCATCTCGGCATCCAGCAACACCCGTCCGGTATCGCGCAGCAAACTATAAGCCCATACGGAAACCAGTACCGCGCCGACTAAACCCATCACCGGATCCAGCCAGCTTATCCCCCACAATTTGCCGCCGAATAACGCAATGATGGCCAACACCGATGTTGCCGCATCGGCCAGCACATGCATATAGGCCGAGCGCAAATTCAAGTCATGATGGCCGTGATGAGCGTGATCTTCGTGCCCGTGCCCATGATCGTTATGTCCGTGTTCATGGCTGTGGTGATGACCGTCCTTAAGCAACCATGCCGAGACGAGGTTGACCAGCAAGCCGACAATTGCAATCGCAATCGCTTGGTTATAGTGTATCGGGCTCGGCGCGATCAGTCTTTCGATGGATTGAAAAATCATCAATCCCGCCACCATCACCAGAAAAATCGCACTGGTATAGCCGCCTAATACCTCTATCTTCCAGGTGCCGAAAGAAAAACGCGGATCGTGGGCGAATCTTCTGGCACAAGCATACGCGAACACGGACAGTCCCAACGCAACCGTATGCGAACTCATATGCCAGCCATCGGCCAGCAGAGCCATCGAGTTGTAATACCAGCCGCCAGCGATCTCGATCACCATCATCACGGCAGTAAGAATGGCGACGCGCAAGGTGTTTTTCTCGGCAAGCGGGTTGCCCTCGTCGAATCGGTGAGAATGCTTCAGGCTGTCGGGGGTGAAAGATGGTGTCATGGATTATTTTCTGAGTTAGGGGATGTATAGCTTACTGTCCTGTATTTTACAGCGTAAAACAATTTGCACTGTCATTCTGTGAGCAAGTCCTCATTATTTCACCGCAATGGAAATAAGAATAACGTAGGGTGCGTTCTACGCACCATTACCAACGAGTGCGTAAACGCATCCTGCATAATTATTGTTGTTTTGAAATAGAATCGGGATTACATGAAATCCGATTACAAGGAGACACGCAAACATATGGAAAGTGCAGAATCAAACCCAGCAGAAAAATCCGCGTGGCTGCCTGCATCGTTTCTCGACAAGCCATCTGTCCGGTGGATTTTTGGACTCATCACCTTCGTCTTCATTTTTATTTATCACACATACCCGCTGGGATTAAGCGATTTCTGGTGGCACCTGAATACCGGCCGCTGGATATGGGTCAATGGCGGAATGCCGAGCGGCGATCCATTCCTGTTCAGCTCAGCTTCGCCGCTGGATGCCCGGGCATACCTGATTTTACGCGGCTACCCACTCTCCCAATTGCTCTTTTTCAGCACTTATACTCTGGCGGGTGTACCAGGCCTGGTATTGCTCAAGACGTTGCTGATGACCTTGTTTTATGGCCTGTTGTGGAATCACTTTCGACGCAGCGGGCTGCACCCGATATTGGCTTTGGCTATCGTTGGATTGTTGCCGCTGCTGTTCTTCCGCTTCGATGAGCTTCGTCCGCAAATATTTTCTTTCATCTTCACGTTACTCGTCTTGCAATTGATTGAGCGCTTTCTCTTCCATGAAAAAAGAGGTAGTCCACAGAGGCATTATTTATTTTTGCTTCCAGCCATCATGCTGCTGTGGGCGAATCTGCATCGTGGCTTTATCATCGGAATAGGAATCTTGTTTGTGTACCTTTTCGCAGAATGGATCGCTCGCAAGAAGAACTGCAATCCATTATCCGATGATGCGTACCGGCGCTTGGTAATCCTGACCATTATTTCGGCGGCAATCTCATTGGTCAATCCGGTCGGCGTCACCGCGACCTGGGCGAGCTTCAGCGAAGTTTCCGGGCCATTCTCCCAAGTCATCGATGAATTTTTAGGAACGCTTAGATACTTTGAATTTATTGGCATGAAACAGGTGGGCTACTGGATTGTGGCGATCGCTGCTGTTCCGGCCATTGCGCTGTTATTCAAATGGCGTCAGGTTAGCCTCGCCCACTGGCTGGTGCTGACCGCATTTTTGGGTGCTGGAATTATGTCATTCCGCTTCAGCCTGCTGATGGTCACCGTGGTACTTGCCGTAGCCTGTATTTATTTAGCACGCGACCTTAATCGCTGGCTGGATGGTACTAAAGGCATGGTCATGATTCTGCTGTGGTGTCTTTCAGTGGGACTGCTGGCAAACTCGGCGCTAAGCCGTACCTCGCTATTCACTACACCGCTGGAGACCGCCGTAATACCGTCCACCGCTGTCGATTACCTGGCACAGGCCAAACCAGCGGGAAATATTTTTAATTTTTTTGAGTATGGCGGCTATTTGAGCTGGCGGCTCTACCCGCAAAAAATATTCATCGACCAAAGAAATTTATCCTGGAATACCTATGAAGAATATTCGCAGTGTTGGCGCGGCGATTATGTCGGGGTATTCCACAAGCAGCAGATAGGCATTGTTTTTTATCCTGTTTATGAAAGGCCATCTGGCAAACTATCCAGACTGGTAGCCGGTTTGCTTAATGATCCGCAATGGGGAGTTGGGTACTACGACGGGCGCGATATTATTTTTATGAGGAATGACATCAACGGCAATCTATCTCTGCTCAACAAATCAAAGGTGGCAGCAGACATACTCAGGCAATGACTGCTAATACATGTGAACTGCAATTACATGCCATACGGCACTAAATGCCAGCATGTAAACAAAGGGCACATGAAAGACATGCCATAGGGAAAACAATTTTTCGTAAGTGCCAAATTGTGCCAGATGCTTAACAGCTCGGAGATAGGAATTAATAAAATTTACGTTCTGGTAAAAGAGTTCATCCAGGCGCTGCATTTGTGCATCACTCCATTTTTTCTCATTCGCATCGTTGTACATGGCATCTTCCAAATCCCTTACTAATGTTATGGATAACCATCTTGCGCGCAAACTGAGCGTCAATATTTTACCTATTCTTATTTTTCCTGCTCCAGAAGAATTCACCGCATTGCTATGGAATTCGACCAACTTTTTTTGAATCTCAGGAGCAAAGCTGAAAATGGATTGGACATCGCCGGAGCCGTCCAAATCTTCCTGCAACTGTTTATGCGTAGCATGCCTGCCATAGAGGCCATAATGAATCTTGGTATAAAAAAATCGGCCAAAAATTCCGCTCCCCGATACCAGCAGCATGCATGCTAAAGCGACACCTGCATTGATCGATCCGATATGAAAGGTGGAATGAAAAAGAATGAGCGTAGGCCCAAGTATGCCGAATACCATGTGCCATTTAAACCACTTGGGTAGCGGAGCCAAATTTTTCAAGAAGCGTACGCGCTTGCGCATCGGATAAAGCAATAAACTTAGCAGCATCAGTCCACCCACCAAGCCTATATTGTAGCCAACTGTGTCACCGGGTTTATATGGCAACCCTTGTGAGATAAATAATCCCACAATCAGTAACAGCGTTATGATGATGATGTATAAATTCCAGCCATAATCTTTGGGCAGATTTTTTTGTCTGGGCTTACGCCTTTCAACCGCTGGGGGAGATGATATTGGTGAGGGCATATTTAATTATAGTACGTTGCATCAACTGACGGTGTTGAAGGAGTGGGCTGGTATTTAGTGCTAATCTACTTCAGCCCCTAATTTAATACTTCATTCACCTTCCGAAGGCGCTATGACATTTTCCGGACTTTCAGCAGTTTACCTTTATTTTCTCCCCGTGCTGGTGATCGCTTTTTTTCATGTGCGGGGTCGCCATCGCAATACCGCGGCAGCCTTGGCGCAACAAAAAATGGCGACCGAGGCCGGGCTGTCAGAACCCTCTTCTTTGCATCCGTTTATTGATGTTAACAAATGCCTGGGGGCCGGCAGCTGTGTTATTGCCTGCCCGGAAGAAGCAATAGGCATGATAGGCGGTAAGGCCTATCTGGTCGCTCCCGCTGCCTGCATCGGCCACGGCGCCTGTGCCACAGCCTGCCCGCACAACGCCATCACTCTTGTTTTTGGTACTGAAAAACGCGGTATGGATATCCCGCAGGTCGATCCAAATTTTCAAACCAATGTGCCGGGAATTTTCATCGCTGGAGAACTGGGCGGGATGGGCTTGATTCGCAAAGCGGCTTCTCAAGGGACCCAAGCGATCAATACCATCAAAAAACTAAAAAGCAATGCCAACGCCGTAGATGTGGTTATCGTTGGTGCCGGCCCCGCTGGCTTGGCTTCAACACTGGGGGCGGTGGAAAACAAGCTGCGTTATGTCACGGTGGAACAGGAGGGTTCCCTGGGGGGTGCCGTTTTTCAATATCCCCGCAACAAGATCGCCATGACAGCCCCGGTCACACTTCCTATTATCGGCCAGGTAAAAATGGGGGAGATCAGCAAAGAAGCCCTGCTTGAATTTTGGGAGGGAATCGTAAAGAAGACTGGGGTAAAAATAAATTTTAATGAACGTATGGAAAATATCACCAAGACTGCTAATGGGTTTGTGGTTAAAACCAACAAGCAATCCTATGATACCCGCTCCGTCTTGCTGGCTATAGGCCGTCGCGGTACACCGCGAAAACTGGGAGTGCCTGGGGAAAATTTACCAAAGGTGGTTTACAGCTTGATTGACCCCGAACAATATCGAAACATGCATGTGCTGGTGGTGGGCGGTGGAGATAGTGCGCTCGAAGCAGCTTGCTCTATAGCCGATCAACCCGGCACAACGGTGACGATTTCTTATCGCAGTGAAGCATTCGGACGGGGCAAGCAAAAAAATCGTGAGCGGTTACAGGCCTTGGAAGCGCGGGGGAAAATAAAAGTCATGCTTAAATCCACGGTAAAAGGTGTGACGGAAGATCGGGTTGCTTTGGAGTTCCAGGGTCAAAACATCGAGATCATCAATGACGCAATCATAGTCTGCACCGGGGGCGTTTTGCCTACTCCTTTCCTCAAGGATATAGGCATCATGGTGGAAACCAAATTTGGCACTCAATAGGGGTAAAAAGTAGCGGCACTCTAAGTGCCGCAGGTGCCGCGGCTATCGAATACTTCCTGAAGTGCTAACAATACTCAATGTGATTTTCATAGTAGTTTGCCTGAAAGAGTATGCCAGTGTTTGCCAGCATACCCTCCCTGCTTTCCTCCTTATGGCATAATTGTTATCGTTCCTGTTTTTGTCAACGCGTTGTTAGTTTCATTGGTCTCTGGCTGGATACTGTTTTTATCGGCAAGAACCCCCAAATAATAAGTGCCTGGCGCTAATGTTGACGGAACAGTGGCAATAGTACTGGCCGCCGATGTTGCCCCAGCGGCCAACGAAGAAACAGTTCTGCTACCAATCAAGGTATCCGCCGTAGTAATGGTTGCGTCAGTGGACAAATAAATACCCACAACATTATTGCTGATTGTTGTCGCTTGAGTGCCTTGGTTCTTTTCAGTATTGCTAACCGTAATGCTGGTTCCAACTTTCGCACTGTTTGAGGTGGTGCTGACAACGGTCATCACCAGATCCACATTGGGTAGAACCACGGTCTTGGTTAACCCCGTCAAGGTGTTGTTGGTCTCGTCGGCCTCTGCCTGGGTATTAGTATAATCGGCAATAGCACCCAGATAATAGGTGCCCGGCGCCAAGGTCGTATCCATTGGTGTTTTCGTTGGTGCCTCGCTCCCATGATGAGTAAGGGTGGGCGAAGTAGAAGCCTGCCTTCAATGCTGCCGCAATCTCTTCATGCCCGGCGAATTCCCGGCCATTGTCTGAAGTCACGGTGTATACCTTGC
>JANYHX010000072.1 GCA_025362155.1 Gallionella sp.
GAAACGAATCAACTTTATGGGTGGACGTACAAGAGGAATGAGGCACCCAGACTAAAAGATGAAATTGACCCTTTTAACGAAGATGAACAAAATTTGATTCTTGCATCGTGTAGTGATCCGCAACACAGGAATCTATTCCAATTTGCATTTTGGAGTGGCCTGCGTACCTCAGAACTAGTCGGGCTTGAATGGGGTGACGTTGACTGGGTAAAAGGCGTTGTGCGCGTTTGGAAAGCCATTACGCAAGCCTCGACTGAACCAGAGGTTCCAAAAACAAGACGTGGAGAGCGCGACGTCAAATTACTTCAACCTGCTATTGAAGCCTTGCTTGAACAGAAGAAGCACAGTTATTTAGCTGGTGGCACAATATTCCTTAACCCTCTGCACAATAAGGCATGGCTAGGTGATCAGGCAATTCGAAAACTCGCGTGGATACCAGCGCTACGGAAAGCCGGTCTTCGCTACCGCAATCCCTACCAAACCAGGCATACCTTTGCGAGCATGATGTTATCTTCTGGCGAATCACCAATTTGGGTTGCACAGCAAATGGGGCATGCGGATACTCATATGGTATTTCGCAATTATGCCAGATGGATTCCCGATCAAAATACTATGGCTGGAGATAAGGCCGTAAAGATGTTTTCTCAGCAAAACAAGAAACTCAACGGGGGATCCAAGTAGAGTGGTTGCGAACGGCGGTTCAATTCCCTGAATTGAGTAATGTCAGAAGCCACAATATTCAACTCAAATTTGGTTCGCAACTCTGATTAAAATGTCAGCATTCTGTCAGCATGCCGCTGAAACCCGCATAATTACAAGGTAGAACGCGCATTTAATTCCCGCCGTCTCCACCATCAAACAAAAAGCTCACCCCTGCGGTGAGCTTTTTGTTTGATAGCGACACGCCGGAAATTGAATGCGCGTCCGGTACGGACGTGGGGTGAGTAGGGAATTCGAACAGCACTGCTGCGAGCCTACGAACGACAACGCGCATGCAGGCGCGTTGGCTGGCCAGGATGGCCAATTCCCACATCAATTCACCACCCTGCGGGTGGACTTTTGTTTTGATATCGACACGTCGAGAGTTGAGACCGTGTCCGGCGCAGGTGCGCAAGCGCCTCGGGCAAATCAGAAAGCAGTTTTTTTATTCAGTGGTATTTTCCGTCCTATTTTTTTCTTAGCGGGAGGCAGATAATTTTCTAACGAAACCACTCTCTTGCCCGTTTTACTTTCCAATTCCAGCCGCGCTTTTTTGGCAATACTGCCGCCAGTCTTCGCGGCCGACCCATTCTCGCTCATTCCGGTAGCCTCTATGCTCTCGGCAATCTGGCGTGTGGACAATTCTGCCAGCGCGGTAAAAATCAGTTCCGCTTCGCTCATATGGTCACGCAAGTTTTGCGTCTTCAAACCTTTCATCGCCTTGTGCTGTTTTACATCTACATCGGCCCACTCCTGATGGATGATGTTGGTCAGGATCGCATGTTCCTCGCCCTCCTTGATGTCGTGGTCCGCCCAATAATCGGTCAGTTTGTTGCGCGTTTCCTGTCCCGTCATGCGCTGCTGTATCCATTTCTCGCTGCGACCATGCTTCTGCCAAGTCTCCCTTGCGCGCTCTAACGAGCGTGCGGGGTCGGCCATTTCCTGCATCCGCTCATAACCCACTTTCGCTAACCACAACTTGATCGGCTCAGCCTTGGGGCTGGGCACAGACTGCACCAGACGCAACAGTGTTTCGGCAGTCGCCACATCCGTAAGGTAATTCTTGCCGTCTGCGGCAGGCAATTTCAGTCGGTGACAATTTGTCACCGACTCGCTGCCTTCCATACCCAGCCGCCCTTTCAGCTTGTTCCAGTATTTTCGGGCAGTCTGGTAATCGGACTGTTGGGTCAGCACCTGAATAATGTCGATAACAGAAAACAGCCACGTCTCGGTCGCCTCGTCATACACACGGCGGATTTCGTGCTCTTCAAAAATGGCTGGCTGGGGTTGCATTTATTTTCTCCCTAATTTTTTCCTGGTTGGCGGCAAATAGTTTTCTTTGCTCACCACCGGCTTACCGCTCTTGGCTTCTAACGCCTTGCGCGCATTGCCCGCCACTGCACCGCCTTCTTTCGCGGCCTTGCGATTATCTACAAAACCTTGCGCATCCTTACGCCGCGCGATTTCCGTCGTGCCTGCTTCGCCCAGCATGGTGAAGATCAGCTCCAGATCAGTCATGTGGTCGCGCAGGTTGTTGCCGGTCTTCACCTTATCCAGCCCCTTGAGACGGCTGTGCGCATCGGGTGTTACGCCAAAGGTCGCGCGGGCGATTTCAGCGGTGAGTATGGAATATTCCTTGCCTTTCTGAACCCCGCGCTGCTTCCACTCATCAGTCAGCTCGCCGCGAATAGAGATCGAGCGCAGCCGCTTCTCGATCCACGCCTGCGGATAGCCCTTGGCTTGATACAGCTCACGAGCGCGAGTACTGGCCAGTTCCGGATTTTCGATTTCCTTTACTCTCTCATAGCCTACCTGCGCCAGCCAGCGCTTGAAAGGTTCTGCCTTGGGCGATGGGATGGACTGGATGATGCGGAACAAGGTTTCAGTATTGGCACAATCGGTATCTCGCTGTTTCCCGTCTGGCGCAACGAGTTTCAACCGTACGATTTTTTCGTACGGTTGCTCGGAACCTGCCTCCTGAGACATTTTCCGCTTGAGGTCAGACCAGTAACGCTTAGGGATAGCTGTTTCTGAAAGAATGCCCACAACATCAACAATCGAAAACCACCACTCCTCATTGTGCCAAATACGACGGATAGCTTTTTCCTGAAAGACCACAAGGTGGTTTTCCGGTACGTCTGATAACGCGGGTTTTTTACTCATAGTGTTTGCCTCCCTGACCTTATATTATTCCCCGCCATCGATGACCCACGCCAGCACTTGCAGGGATTGTTTTTCAGGGGTCGAGGGCATCAGGATTTTTAAGTGCTTTTTTCTCACTCGCTGCAAGGCGACGCTCAACCTTTTTCACATCTTCGGCGGCGGGTAAACTCTCTGGACGAATGCCCCGTTCCAACAGCGTGTTTCTCACGGCCTCGTTGTTGGTGATGTGTTCTTTGGAGATGGCTGATTCCGTCCCCATCTGATGCTGCCGTGCATTGAAGATGGTGATCTCCGTGGCGAAGTCCTTGGCCTTGAGAATGATGGTGGGGGCGAAGTCAGCCAGCGGCCGGTTATCGGGCACCTTCCATTGCGACTTCATGGCCTGTGTGTTTTTGCCAAACAGTGCTTGATCGCCTTTGCTGCGAATGACGGCAAAATTTTGATCGCTGCCGGTTTGCTCATAGATTACCTCAGATAGTTCTTTTTCCGTGGAGGTGAGTTTCTTGCGTGCTGACACTCGCTCGGCTTCGAGCAGCCGTTGTTCGATCTGCTCCGCCTTACGGGTCTGCATGGCGAAGTAGGTTTGAGCAAAAGCGATTTGCTGCTTTCTGGGGTCGCCGTTCTGGGCAATTAGATAGCAGGCATAACGGGTGAGCATGATGTCATCTACCTCACGCTGGCTGCCTGAGCCGAGATCGACCATTTTGTTGACATCAACAAAATGGTCTGAGATGGCCTGAGTGGATACTTCACAAGCCGTTCTCGCTTTGCTGATGACAGTTGCAAAGTTCCGCCACTCGTCGTAACCAAGCAAGTGCTGAAGGTCGCGGGCAAGCCAGAATTCGATACCGTTTTCTGCTTGCTGTGCGTGCGCTTCAAAGGTGTCGGTGAGTGATTGAACGATTTCAGTTTTCATGAGCAACCCTTCCAATCAATTTTATTGAACCCGCTTTCGACATTGGCTTGAATTCGGCCTGATCTGGTACACACTCATGGTGTTTGCCTCCCTGCCCTGCCTTACTCCCAGCCTGAGTCGTGGAGATCAACGTGCAGACCGATAACTGCATCGTAAAGAACGATCGTTCTTATGTCAACATTCTTTTCACGCCAGAGGGAAAGAGTTAGGAGAGGCGCAACCAATCTTGTGTTTAGTTCATCCCGAGACCGGTTTTATAGACCGATTCTTTGGCGCCTACCGCGTTGAAAAAACTGAAAGGGGCGAGATTGAGTTCACAAGCTTGCGGGGGATTTTCATTCAACGCGAAGCGGCCACACATATTATGTCTTTCCCTTCTTACAGTTTCGCAAGAATTCCCTTGAGAAAAAAGTGGTCAGGCTCAGCTTTGTTCGACCTGCCCGCGTAAAGCCTCGTACAACTGTGCCGGCCCAAGTAACACATCCTTCAAGCCGCTGCGCACACGCTCCGAATCCAGCGCCTGTTTACTCATCGTGCCATGTGCTGCGAGCGCGTCCATAATCGCATTCATGATTTCCTTGGCAAGATCGGGCGAATCGGCAAATTGTTTCTTGGTGCTGTTGGTTGCCTGTTGAATCAGAATGTTGGATTCCAGAAGCTTGCCCTTCAGCACGTTATTCACGTACACCAGCTTGTCATCGTCTGTGAGCTCGCCATCGAACAGGTCATTCACCTTGGCGATGATTTCAACGAGATAGGCCTTTTGCTTTTGCTGCAACATGCCGCTACCCGCCTCTCCGAGTGGATCGAGTTTTGGATACTCTCCATTCGCGTTCAATGGCAAAGTTTGTTTGCCCAGATTTTTCAGGTGATGATGCGTCAGAATCACCTTGGATAAATCAATCTCTTCGCGCTCGCGCCCGAACTCCAACAGCGGCAGCAAACGTTTGAAGAACCAATAGCGCTTCTCAATCGCAGTATTGCCGTAATCGAATATCTGCGACAAGAACGCGTAGATGCGCTGGAACGCGCCCATGTCGGCCTTGAACAACACCAGCGCATCCAGTTCGTTCTGCGCCTCCTCTGCTGCCTTGGCATCATTGCGCGCCTTGGCAGTTTTCAATTGTTCCCTTGCAATTTTATAGCGTTGCAGAATACGCGACGCCACGGGTTCCAATGCGCCAGCCAATTCGCTTTGCTTGGCGTTGGGGTTCATCTCCACCGCCACCACGCGATCCACTTCAAAATCATCGTAGAAACCTGACGCATCCAACTTGCTGCGTAAGTCGTAAACCAGATGCGGGTCAGTGATATTGGAAAGTTCTGCCGTATCGTAATAAGCCTTGAATGCCGTCAGCACCTCTTCAGCATCATTTACAAAATCCACCACATAAGTCGCGTCCTTACCCGGATAGGCGCGGTTCAAGCGCGACAAAGTTTGCACCGCCTGGATACCGGCCAGCCGCTTGTCCACATACATGCCACACAGCAAAGGCTGGTCGAAGCCAGTCTGGAATTTGTTGGCAACCAGCAAGATTTGATATTCATCTGTTTTAAAAGCTTCGCGCATGTCACGTCCGCGCAAGTTTGGATTCATGGTCGCAGTGGTTTCGCTGAACGCATCCGGCCCCGATTCCTTGTCGTTTACATCGCCGGAGAACGCCACCAGCGCGCCGATCTTATAGCCTTCCGACTGGATATATTTCTCGATTGCCAGCTTCCAGCGCACCGCTTCCAGTCGGCTGCTCACCACCACCATTGCCTTGGCGTGTCCGTTCAACAGCGGCGAAACGGTCTCGCGAAAATGCTCCACCACTACTTGCACCTTCTGGCTGATGTTGTACGGGTGCAGCTTCACCCAGCGCATGATGCCCTTCAGTGCCGCGCTGCGTTCCACCTCGGTGTCTTCCATTTCCTTGCCGTTGTGCGCCAGCTTGAACGCGGTTTTATACGGCGTGTAGTTCTGCAACACATCAAGAATGAAACCCTCTTCAATTGCCTGGCGCATTCCATACACATGAAACGCCGCGGGGAGATTGTCGGCACTGGCAGGCAATTCTGGATGAGGGCGACGGCCAAACAGTTCCAGTGTCTTGGCCTTGGGTGTCGCAGTAAACGCGACATAGGTGATGCCGCTCTCGGCGGAACGCGCGGCCATTTGCGCGGCCAGTATGTCCTCGGTGGAGACTTCGCCGCCGTCGCTCAACTCCTGCCACTCCTGCGCACTCAACACCTGCTTGAGTTTGGCGGCGGCGTCTCCGGTCTGTGATGAATGCGCCTCATCGGCAATCACCGCAAAGCGTTTGCCCTGTGCGGCTGACAGTTCCTGCACCGC
>JANYHX010000073.1 GCA_025362155.1 Gallionella sp.
AAAAAGAGGAACAAAAAATGATTCAGTCTCCGTACCTTCATGGGCGCCCGTTCGGTATATTAATTCTTGTTGCCATGCTGCTCACTGCCTGCGCCTCCACCCAGCTTAACTCGGTATGGAAAGATCCCTCCTATCAAACCCGTCCCGCAAAAATCATGGTGGTCGCAGTAGCCAAAAACCCAATCAACCGTAGATTATTTGAGGACGAGTTTGTCCAGCAACTCAACTCACGCGGGACGGCTGCCATCGCCAGTTACACTACTCTTCCCGATAAACAGGAAGGGGATCAGGAAGTTATTGCGAAAAAAGTGGCGGAACTGGGAGCGGACACCGTGCTGATTACCCGGCTGGTAAGTAAAAAAACCGTGCATGTCTATGTGCCGGGCACTCCCTATTATCCGCCGCCTTTTTATAACTCATGGCCGGACTATTACGGATATGGCTACCGCTATATGTCTACACCCGGCTATATCGCCGAGGACGAATATGCAGTCATGGAAACCAATTTGTATGAAGCCAAGAGTGACAAGCTCATCTGGGCCGCTTCGTCAGAAACCGGGATTAACGGCTCAGATCAAAATATGATCCAAGGCTATGTCGGGGTGATGGTGAAGAATATGATAGGGCTGGGGTTGCTGGGTAAATAATCTTATTGACGCAGGCGCGGAGTGCACATGCGCATATTTTGGTTGCGATCCTTGCTTACGATAGGCCTGTTATGGCTTGCCAGTTATAGAATTTCACTTTAATAAATTGACTATTTCCCTTCAGACCTATTCACCGCCCCAATCCCATTGTTTGTTAAATACGGGTTATTTGAATCCAACTCGTGAGATTACATAGCTGCTTCACGGTTGAGTTATGAAATTAATTTCGCAGAGGAAGACTTGAATGCGCATCGTCGGAAATAAAAACTGGAATTCTGTTGCTGCCACTCCGGAGGAGGCGATGCGGCGCGGAACAAAACTGGATGCAATGACGAAATCGTTGGGCATTCCCGATTTTCAGCTTAAAGGCGTGTTTCGTGGTTCTCAGTCCATGTTCGATGAAATGGAGGCGACGCGCGCCAGAAAAATACGGGAGTGGGTAAATGAACACGCCAGACCTGCATAGCCTGCTGAAGCTGCTCCAGATAAATGGAGTGGATTACATTCTTGTCGGCGGGCAGGCAGTTCGGTTGCATGGTTTCAATAGGGCGACGGAGGATATTGACCTGGTTGTTCCGTTTGACGAGAAAAATGGTGAGAGGCTGATACGCAGCATTGGATTTCTTGAATCCTCAAAAGAGCTGCAAGCATGGTGGTTTTCAAAAGAGGCGAATGCGGAGGAGATTCAGAATATCCGGGTTGCCGATGAATTAGTGATTGACATTCTTTTTGCCGCCAATGGGGAAACCTACGAGTCATTGCGACCCTTTGTCCGGCATGTCGAAATCGCAGACGTGACCATCCCGACCCTGGATGTTGATGGACTCCTGAAAACCAAGACGGGCTATCGCGAAAAAGATGCCATTGACCGCGAGTTCCTGTTGAAGATTAAAAAAATCTGAGCATGGCAAAACCCAAAACGATTTATTCCTGCACCGAGTGCGGCGGGCAGGTGCCAAAGTGGCAGGGGCAGTGTCCGCATTGCAACGCGTGGAATACCTTGGTGGAGAGCGTCGCCGAGGTGACACCCAGCGGAAAAAATCGTTTCAATGCGCTGGCTGCTACCGGCAAGGTGCAGATGCTTGCCGAGGTGGAGGCGACAGAAGTGCCGCGCACCCCCACCGGCATCGTCGAGTTTGATCGCGTGCTGGGCGGCGGGTTGGTGCAAGGCGCGGTGGTGCTGATCGGTGGCGACCCCGGTATCGGCAAATCCACACTGTTGTTGCAGACTCTGGCGCATCTCTCGTCACACAAAAGAGTGTTGTATGTCAGCGGGGAGGAATCGACGCAACAAATTGCGTTGCGCGCTAAGCGCCTGACCTTGGATGCGCGCGGCATGCATCTGCTCGCGGAAATCCAGCTGGAAAAAATCCAGGCGGCCATCGCTCATGAGAAGCCTGACGTGGTGGTGATCGATTCCATCCAGACGGTATATTCCGAGCAACTGACTTCCGCGCCCGGCTCGGTGTCGCAGGTGCGCGAGTGCGCGGCGCAGCTTACTCGTGTTGCCAAGAGTAGCAACATCACCATGATCCTGGTCGGGCATGTGACGAAAGAAGGGGCGCTGGCCGGGCCGCGTGTGCTGGAGCACATCGTGGACACGGTGCTGTATTTCGAGGGCGATACCCATTCCAGTTTCCGTCTGGTGCGCGCATTCAAGAACCGCTTTGGTGCGGTGAACGAACTCGGCGTGTTCGCCATGACCGAGAAGGGTTTGCGCGAGGTCAGCAACCCGTCCGCACTGTTCCTGTCGCAGCACGGCGCGCAGGTGGCCGGATCGTGCGTGATGGTGACGCAGGAGGGCACGCGTCCGTTGCTGGTGGAGATACAGGCGCTGCTCGACGAGGCGCACTCGCCCAGCCCACGCCGCCTTTCTCTGGGCCTGGAACAGAACCGGCTGGCGATGCTGCTGGCCGTGCTGCACCGCCATGCGGGCATCGCCTGTTTCGACCAGGACGTATTCATCAACGCGGTGGGCGGCGTGAAAATCACCGAGCCGGGCGCCGACCTCGCGGTGTTGCTCGCCATCGTGTCATCACTCAAAAACAAACCGCTGCCGGAAAAAATGGTGGTGTTTGGTGAAGTTGGTCTGGCCGGGGAAATTCGCCCGGTGCAACGGGGACAGGAACGCTTGAAAGAGGCCGCCAAATTGGGCTTCACGCAGGCCATCATCCCGAAGGCGAATGCGCCCAAGCAAAAGATTGCGGGCATGGAAATCATTGCGGTGGAAAGGGTGGAGGATGCGGTAGCAAGGATGCGATAGATGCAAGGTGTGCCGTGTCTATATAATGGTGTCGTTGAGGCATCGCGCTAAAGTGCAGTTGCACGAAAAAATAACAAGGAGATGCAACAAACATGACCCTAATCCTGCTGGCAGCACTGGCAATATTTATCATGCTGGCCTTTTTCCGCGCCTCGATCACCAGCTGGGTATTGGCCATGATGGTGATCATGCCGGTAATTGCGATCATGGCGCGCTTTTCGGATGACGTATTGATGGGCGTTGCCGCCACGCTCCTTCTATTTATCGTATTTTTTGGCATTCCTTTTATGCGCCGCAATGTAATAAGCGGGGTCCTATTCAAAATCTTCCGCAAAATACTGCCGCAAATTTCTGCTACCGAACAAGAAGCGATTGATGCAGGCACGGTGTGGTGGGATGGCGAATTGTTCAGTGGCAATCCGGACTGGGACAAGCTGCTGGCTTTTCCAAAATGTGGATTAAGCGTAACTGAACAAGCCTTTCTCGATAACGAAGTTGAGCAGTTGTGTTCGATGTTGCACGATTGGGATATTACCCACACTCGCGTCGACTTGCCGCCCGAAGTGTGGCAATTCATCAAGGACAAAGGTTTCTTCGGCATGATCATT